>JACQVA010000189.1 GCA_016210005.1 Deltaproteobacteria bacterium
CAGGCACCAAGGCTCTCTGGATCGGGCTGCCACGCATGGACGACATCGCCGAGTTCTTCAAAGTCTTTGCCAAGCTTGCTGAAGGACCCTAACATCTCACGTCACCGTGTCCAGCGAACACTTCTCGGGCAGGATCAGCTCCCAGGGGGAGAGGGAGCAGAACTGTTCAGCGGCTCTTTCAACTCCCGCTTCAGCACCTTGAACGACGCGTTTTTCGGCAGCCAGGCGCGGAACTCGACGAGCTTTGGAACCTTGAAAGACACCAGCCGCTCGCAGCAGAAGGCTTGCACTTCATCCGCCGTCAGCTCGGCGCCGCCCTTTAGCACCACCACGGCCTTGGGGATCCCGGTTCTCCTCCGGCGGCAAAACCGTCACCAAGAGGAGGGCATCGCGCGCCAGATCGAACGGCTCGTCGAGCTGGGTCCGCTCCCCGCCATACTGGGCCTTCAGGGTTACGCTGGGCATGACCATCCAGCGCCGGATTAGGGGTACTGCTTCCGGCTTCTCAACCTGCAAGTGCTAGGATAAGGTCAGCCTCGAGGTGAACGGGCCGTGAGCGAGTGGCTAATCGATACCAACGATCGCCAGTTCGAGACCGATGTACTGGAGCGCTCACGGACGGTTCCGGTAGTCGTCGATTTCTGGGCGCCCTGGTGTGCGCCATGCCGGACGCTCGGCCCGCTGCTCGAACGGCTGGCGCAGGAATACGGTGGTGGGTTCGTGGTCGCGAAGGTCAACGTCGACGAGAATCCGGGACTGGCGCAGGCCTTCGCTGTCAGCAGCATTCCGATGGTGTTGGGGTTGCGCGGGGGCGAGGTGGTGGGTGAGTTCGTCGGCGCGCAGCCGGAAGCAGAGGTGCGCGCGTTCATCGCCCGCCTGCTGCCGAGCCCAGCCGAGCAACTCGCCCAGGAGGCGACGGCACAGTACGCCGCCGGCCGGCTCGACGACGCCGAAGCCATCCTGCAGCGCGCCCTCGAAGCCGACCCTGAGTGCGAGCCCGCGCTAACCGGCATGGCGACCGTGCTGGCCGACCGCCGGCAGTTCGAGCGCGCGCTCGAACTGCTCGAGCGCGTTCCGCCCGGCACCCGCTGGCGGCAAGAAGCTGACCGCATCGCTGCCGCCATCCGCATCACCCAGGCCGGCGGCGGTGATGAGGCGGCGCTGCGGGGCAGACTCGCCGCCGCCCCCGGCGATCTTCAAGCCCGCTTCACGCTGGCGCAGGTGCTCGCCGCCGGCTCGCGCTACGAGGAAGCGCTGGCGGAGTATCTCGATATCGTCAGCCGCGATCGCTCATTCCGCGACGACGCCGCCCGCAAGGCCATGTTGGATATCTACGAGTTACTCGGCGCCGACAGTGAGATCGTAGCCCGCTCGCGGTCCGCGCTCGCCAAGGTGCTGTTCCGATAGCCATGAGCCGACCGGCGATTGATTTCGGAGCGGCGGCGGCCGACTACAGTCGCCACCGGCCCGGGTTTCCCGAGGAGTTCTTCGATTACGTGGGGCGTTATGGCGTCGGCGTCGAGGGCCAGCGCGTACTTGATCTCGGCACCGGCACCGGAACGTTGGCACGGGGCTTTGCCCGGCGCGGCTGCCGCGCCGTGGGCCTCGATCCCTCGCCGGAGATGCTGCAAGCGGCCGCGGCGCTGGCGCGGGAGGAGCAGGTGGCCGTCGGCTGGGTGCGCGCCTGGGCGGAGGCCACCGGGCTGCGCGCGGCGGCATTCGAGGTCATTTGCGCCGGCCAGTGCTGGCACTGGTTCGACCGCGAGCGGGCGGCGGCGGAGCTGGTGCGCTTGCTGCAAACCGGTGGCTTCGCCCTGCTCGCGTACTTCACCTATCTCAGCGACCCCGGTACGGTCGGTCATACGACCGAGGCACTGATCTTGCGCGACAACCCCGGCTGGCCGGCGGCCGGCAGTAGCGGCCGCCACCCCATCTTCGCCGCCGACCTCAGCGCCGCCGGGTTGATTCATCAAGACATCTTCTGGTTCGACCTCGATGTTTGCATGACTCACGAAGCGTGGCGCGGCCGCATCCGCGCCTGCAACGGCGTGCTCACCCTGCCGCCCGCTCAGATCGCCGCCTTCGATGCCGACTTGGCCGCGCTCTTGGCCCGCGATTACCCCGAGCCGCTGGCCGTTGCCCACCGGGTGTTCGGCATCCTGGCGCGCAAACCCGGCTGATCGCCAGGGCCTCGCCGGGTGCTGCCCTGCCGGCTCTCTATCCGGACAGGCGTGTTGGAGCCCGGCTCACGCTTCTGAAAATACTATCCCCGAAAGTCTTCGCGCGTGCCGAGCGGCGGTGACGGCAACGTTCATGTACGCAGGTGATCAAAGTCATGCTCGCAGCCAGGACAGTGGTAAGGGTTAGGGGTAGGATAGCTGCGCTCGTACATACGGGCGTGGGCAAGAGCTGGCAGGAGTTCCAAAGTCCGCTCCGCCGCAGGGAGATTGAGGTCAGCTTGGCAGGGGCTGGCCCGGCGTCCGGTGGCGGATGCGCGGAGGAGACACGATGGATCGACGCGCGCGGTCTCATCTGTTGTGGATTGTCCTTGCCGGAGCGGTGTTGCTGGAGCTTAGCCCGCAGCGGGCCGGAGCTGCGCCAGCACCGGTCATCACATGGGAATACGATCAGGTCCGGCCCGCCATCGCCTTCGGCGGCGCCGCCAACGAGTACCTGGTCGTCTGGGAAGATCATCACTGGGGGTTCGGCACCGACTGGGACATTTACGCCCGGCGTGCCGGCGCCGACGGCGCGCCGCTCGGCAGCGCCTTCGCGGTTGCTTTCGAAGGCGACAAGCACCGGCTCGACCCGGCCGTGGTCTACAACAGCGCTCAGGCGCAGTTCCTGATCGTCTGGGAGTATGAGTATTCGGCCGATGATCGCGACATCTACGCCCGCCGCGTCGCCACCGACGGCGCGCTGAGCGGCGGCGAGATTGCCGTCGCCACCCCGACCGCTTTCGACAGCAACCCGGCGGCGGCGTTCAACCCGGCGCTGGAGGAGTACCTCGTGGTCTGGGAGCGCCGCGCCGGTAGCGATGAATTCAGCCACCATGACATCTATGCGCAACGAGTGAACAACGCCGGCACCGTGCAAGGCGCCGCCATCCCCGTTGAAACCGGCACCACCGATCAGCTCGCACCGGCGGTCGCCTACAATCGTTACAGCGGCGAGTATCTGGTGGTCTGGCAGGACAAGAACCCTACCAGTGGTGAGTTCGACATCGCCGGCCGGCGCGTCGCTGGCGACGGCTCGCTGGTGGGATCGAAGGTCGCCATCTCGACGTGGGAGTACGATCAGCTCAAGCCCCGCGTAGCCTTCGCCAACACCGCCAACGAATTCCTGGTGGTCTGGGAGGATCATCACTGGGGGTTTGGGGCCGACTGGGACATCTACGGCCAGCGGCTGAACGCGGACGGTACGCCCGCCGGCGGCAACTTCGCCATCTCCTGGGAGACGATAAATGCGCGGGTGAACCCGGACGTGGCCTACAACCTCGCCGCCAACGAATACGTGGTCGTCTGGGAGCAGGAGTTCTCCGCCGCGGATCATGATGTGGCCCGGCGCCGAGTGGGTACTGACGGAACGTTGCTCGAAGAGGCGATCAAAGTGTCGGAACTCGGCACGCAAGAAAGCCAGCCGGCGGTGGCGGCCGGCGCGGCCTACGTGATCGCCTGGGAGGACGGCCGCAACAGCGGGACCCAAGGCCTCGATGTCTACGCCGACTTCTTCACCGCCCCCCTGCCAACCCCAACCGCAACGGTGACTGCAACTGCGACCGCCAGCTTCACCGCCAGCTCGACCTACACCCGCACGCCGACGTTGACGCGCACGCCCACTACCACCCGCACCGCGACTGCCACCCGCACCCCCAGCGTAACCCCGAGCGCCACCCGCACCGCGACCCCGACCCGCACGCCCACTCAAACCCGTACTGCCACCGCCACTCACACGCTCACCCGAACACCAACCACAGCGCCGACACCGAGCCACACCGCCACCGCAACCGCGACGTTCACGGCAACACCGGCGCCCTCGGCGACCGCCACGGCAAGCGCGACCGAGACACCGCCGCTCACCCCGACGCTCACGGCGTCCGCTACGCTTACGGCAACCGCCAGCGCCACATCTACGCCCAGCACAACTTGGACCCCAACGACAACCTCCAGCGTCACTGCCAGCCACAGCCCCAGCTCCACGCCAAGTTACACCGCGACGACGACGCCGACCGCCACTGCCACCGCCAGCCCCGGCATCACTCTGCCCCCGTCACCGTCGGCAACACCGACGACTTTGTTTACCGCCACCGCGACTGTCACCGCCGGCAACACTGCAACTCCGACGGCAACTTTCACCACTACTTCGACCGTCGTCTTCTCCGGCACACCGACTGCCACGCCCACAGTGACTCATTCGCCGACACCAGTGTCGTCGGCCGGGCTATGCACGCTCGAAGATCTCAGCCCCAGCGCCGGCAGCACCCCCGGACCGGGCGCATCGCTATGGGGCAAGATGCTGTCGCTGTCGGCGAGCGGAATCCCCGGCGTGGCCGGACCGGCGACAAGTTGGAACAGTCTCAACGGCGACGTGCTGGTCGAACACCTCGCCGCCGCCGATGAGAACGGTCACTTGCTGGTCTTCTACTGGTATGCCGGTAGCGATTGGAAGGCCGTCGACCTGTTCGAGAAGACCGGTGCGCAGGTGGCGATCGAACGACCGGAGAGCTGGTTGTCGGTCGGCAGCACAGCTGGTTTTCTCGAAAACCTCGCGCTGCCTTCGCCCGACGGCGAGCTGCTCGTGTTCACCTGGCGGCCGGGTGGTGATTGGGAAGCGACAAATCTGTCCGCGCTCACGGGCCGCACCATCAAGGGCCCGGTGACGGCCTGGAGCGTACCCCTAGCCGGCGGCGTGTTCGTCGAGCATCTCGCCGCCCGTGCGGCAAACGACGACCTGCTGGTCTTCTACCGGCAAGAGGGCGATCCGTGGCAGGTCAGGAGTGTCACGGCCATCTCCGGAAGAAAGATCGCGGGCGAGCCGGAGGGGTGGGCGGTATTCAATGGCGTCGAAATCGAGGAAAAGGTCGCGGCCGCCGGACCCGGCGGTGAGATGCTTCTCTTCACCTATCGCCCGAGCACGGACTGGGTGGCGCAGGACCTCAGCGCCGCCACCCACCAGTACGTGTCGGGCCCGGCCAGCATGTGGTTTGACCCGGTGGCGCATTACGAGAAGTTCGCCGTGCAGGCGGTCAACGGCGACATCGTCATCTTCTCTCGCGATGCCATCGACGGTGGCTGGGCGGTAGTCAACGTCTCCGCCCAAGCCGGCCTACGCGCCGGGCCGCTGGTGAACTGGCAGACCACAGACGGGGCGACGTGGTACGAGCACCTGGCAGCTACCGGTGCCGGCGAGCATCTGTTCGCGTTTCACCGCGCGATTGGTAGCAGCTGGCAAGCGGTGGATGTTAGCGATCTCACCGGCCGCACTGTCACGCAGCCGCCGACAGCATGGACGGCGCCCGAGGGCCAGCTCACCATCGAGCACTTGGCCGCGCCGGCCGCTAACGGGCAACTCCAGGTGTTCTATTTCACTCCCGGTTACGGCTGGAATGTCGTCGATGCCTCGCTGAAGGCGGGCGGACGCACGGTATACGCCGCCGCACCGCAAGCGGGGGTCTGGCGCTCTCAGGACTACGGCATCACCTGGTCTCAGCTGACGCGACCGCAGCCGCCGCCGGCTGGGCAGGCGAGCGGCACACTGGATGTGCCCATAGTTCTGGACGTAGCGGTGTCGCCCGCTGACCCGCAGATGGTGTTTGCGGCCACGGGCGAAGATCACCGCAATCCGTCGCGCAGCGGGCTCTACCGCTCGACCGACGGTGGCGCCACCTGGAATCTCGTGCATCAGTTCCGCTGCGGCAACCAGGTGCAGCCGGTGACTCAGGTGTTGCTTGCGCCCGGCCAGCCGGCCACGGTGTACGCTGTCGGCGGCTGCGCGATCGCGATCAGCACGAACAACGGCGCGCCCGGCTCGTGGACTGACATCGAGCCCGCCAGCATAACCTCCGGGCGGCGGGTCTGGCACGTGGCCGTCAGCGCGGCGCTGCCCGACGGGACACGACGCGCTTTCGCCTGCGGCGACGGCACGCTCTGGTACTCGCACGACGGCGGCCAGCACTGGCATCGCGACCTCGCTGCGCCAGCGGCCTTGCCGGGGGGCTTCTGCGGCGCCACTGGAATCCGCGGTCACATTCCCGGGGCGCTGGCCTTGGCTATTGATCCGACCAACCCCCAACGGCTGTACCTGGCCCACCCCAACCGCGCCAATGGCCCGAGTTACTTCGTGCACACGGACAACCCGCCGGACCCGGTCGATGGCACGCACTGCAACGATACCGCCGCCAACCCGTTCCGCGGCTGCGGCGAAGGCTCGTTGTGGTACGGCGACCTGACCTCTTTCGATCCGGCGAAGCCCGACCAGCTCAACGGCACCTGGTCGCAACTTCCCGGCCCACCGGTCTACTGGAATGCCGGCGACAGCGGCACCGCCTTCGTCTTCACCCACGCGACCGCCAACGGCTACCTGCTCTTCTTCGCCGACAAAGCCACGCTGCACGTGAGTGCCGGCAAGCCCGCGGCCGGCAGCTGGCACCGCCTCGAAGGCTGGGACGCTTCCCGCAACCACCGCGAGAACCAGCTCTACAACGTTGCGCACGTGCACGTGGATCCCCACGGCTTGTACGTGTCACGCGATTTCAATCTCACGCTGAAGGCTCCACCCAACCCGACAGCGCCCTACAACGAGAACCGGGAGCTGGAGAGCTGCCTGGGCGGCAGGCTGTGGTACGCCAACGACGGTGGCGTCTATCGCACCGATGATTGCGGCGAGACCTGGATCAAGACCTACGCCGGCCTGAGCACGCTGGCGCCGATCAATGTGGCGGTCAATGCGCTGCCCGGGCAGCCGGGCCACATCAATCTGGCGCCGGCGCTGTACTTCGGCACCGGCGACAACGACGACTTCTACAGCCTCAACGGCGGCACCTCCTGGCGCGACGCTTGGGGCCAGTGCGGCGACTGCGACGCCTGGTTCTCCGACCCCGGACAGGTCGGGCGCGTGCTGCGCCTCAGCCCGCGCGCCGCCAAGGGCAATCAGGTGGTCGGAGCATTCGACGTGTTCAGCAACCCGAACGGACATCCCGACGCCGGCACCCAGGCCACAATCCGGTTGTTCTATGACGAGGGCATCGCTCCCTTCGCCGTGAGCTGGCTGGTGGCGGCGGGTTACCGGCCGATTATTCAGACTTTGTCGAGCGAGTCGCCGCTGGAAAACGGCGACTACATCACCATCCGGCAGATCGCCCAACCGGCGCCCACGCCGGCGCGGCGGGTGGTGTTGCGCGCCCGCGATAGTTTCAACACTGCCACACCATGGTCCGAGGAGCCGGCCGCGCTGCCGGCAACGGCGAACGTCAACGTAGTGCAAGCCGCCGGCGGCCACGCCTCGCCGACCTATTACGCCGGCAACGGCTCCGGTTTGTGGCGCAGCCGGCGTGATGCCGGCGGGGTGCTCGCCGGCTGGGATGCCATCGTTCCCGGCGGCGGTGCCACCGTCGCTCAGCGCTTCTTCGTCAACCCGTACGACCCTGACGAGGTTTACATCGTCGATACCGGCGCAATTCGGCGCTCAAACAACGCGCGCGCCGCGGCCCCGACGTGGGCCATCGACACCTTGCTGGACGCCGCGCTCAACCCCGGCGGCGAGTTCAGTTACACCTGCGTGCAAACTACCGGTGACATCAATCTGCCCACGCGCTGCGTACTCAACGATGTCATCTTCGATCGCCAGGAGCCCCGCATCCGTTTTGCGGCCGGCTTGGCGGGCGTGTTCTACTCCGGCGACGGCACCAACTGGTTCCGCCTGCTCGACACCCGCGCCCTGCCCAGCCGCCCGCGCGCGCTCTGGTTCGATCGCCTCACCAGCCCGGGCTTTCACAGCCTTTACATCGCGCTCGATGGCCGCGGCATCATGCGCTGCCACCCCATTCCGGTGACACCGCCGTCCCCGCTCCCGACACCCACACCCAGCGCAAGCGTTACGGCTACGCCCACGATCACCCGAACCCGAACCCGAACCCCGACCCCCACCAGTCCCCCTTCACCCACGCTCACTGCCGTCACACCCGGTTTACCCACCTTCACCCCGAGCCCGACACCCACCGGCACGCTCACGGTTTCGCCCTCACTGCCAAGTGCCACACCCACGCCAACGCCCACACCGGCAGCTACGAGCGTGCTACCGCCGCTGCGACGCGGCTTCGGTGGTGCGATCTTCCTGATCGAGCCGACGCCGCTAGGCACACAGGCGGCGGCCGCCACCAGCCGCCCGCACCGCGGCGTGCGCATCGCTTTGTACGGCTCCGTCGAGCCCACCGGCGGCGGCGAGATGCTGGCGCGGGCACATTCGGCCGCGGATGGCAGCTTCGCTTTGTCCCTCTTCACCGAACCCGGCGAAGAGCTGCCGTATTACTTCCTAACTCTCGACGACCCGAACTACACCGTGGCGGCATTGCTGCCCGGCCCCGGCGGTGAGGTGATCGACGGGCGCTGGATCCGCTACACCAGTGCCGCCGCCGTTCACAGCGGTAACCGCCTCGAGGTGCGGCCAGCGGGCTTGCCGCCACAGGTGGTGATTCCGGAAGTAATTCCGGTGTGGAACGGGCCGCTGCTCTACATCCCTCCCGATGCCCCCATCGACACCGGTCCACCGCTCGACGTGTGGATCCTCGGCATCGAGGGCACCCAAGCGACGCAGTGCTTCGATCAGAGCGCCGGTTACACGGCGTGCGCGGACAACAGCCTGCCGCTATCGGCCGGCAAATCGACGGCGGTGCGGGTCTACATCGGCCACAGCGGCGGCCCGATCACCACGTGCAGCGCGCCGGGGCAGCCGTTCCTCAAGCAAGTTCGCGTCGCGCTAACCTGGCTGACCCCCACCTTCGCCGGCGCGGTTCCGGGCCTGACGATGTGGAGCGGGCCATCGGCGGTGCAGTACTTCGACGTGCCCTGTGCGACCACGCTGGCCGACGGCAGCAGCACGGGCTTGCGCGAGAACTCGTGGGGCGCGGCGACGTTCATCATCCCCAACCCCGGCGGGGATACGCTGGTGCTGCGTGCCAGCGTCAACGATGACCCACCGAAGTACGAGGAGTCGAATTACTCCAACAACCAGAGCGACCTGGTGACCGCGGCGCTCGCCTCGCGCTCGCCGCTGCTGGTGAAGTGGGCTCTGATTGATTACCAGCCATGGAAGTCGGCCTACTATCCGCAGTACCGTGGCGCGCGACTTGCCGATGCCCAGATTGCCGGCGGGGTGGCGGGCCTGATGAAGCAGATGTACCCGATGCCGGTGCAGTACACCCAGAGCGCCACCATCCCGCTGGTCGGCCCCGACACGCGCGACGACCCGTTGTATCTGCGCGATGGCGTCCTTGCCTTCATGCACATGTTCATGTCGCCCCAGCCCGATTCGCTGTTCGGTTGGCTGCCGCTGGGCGCACTCGACGACGCGGCGGGCAAGCCGGTACGCCTCGGGCAGGCGCAGATCGGCGGGGCTACGGGTTATGGAGTGGACCACCGCAACGACGCCGGGCTGCCGGTCAAGATGGCTCAGGCCTTGGCTCACGAGATCGGGCATAATCGGGGCTTGCGCCATCCCAACACCGGCCAGGAGCCGTGTTGGCCATACGGCACGCAGGGACAAATCCGCGAAGCCGGCTTCGCCCTCAACTCACTATCGGTCCAGGGATATAACAAATTGGATCTGATGAACTCCCACGACCTTGATTGGCTGGCGCCGTACACGTGGATGAGGTTGTCGGGCGCGGCCTACGCCAAGGCCTGGGCGAAGGTGGCGCCCGGCTGCGCCGCGAGCGCGGCAGGCGCGGCGCCGGGGCCAGACGGCATGACGCAGGCGGTGATGCTTGTGCGCGGCACCGTGCGGCGTGACGGGGCCGCGACCATCGCCGCGCCGTTCATCGTCGCCGGCGCGGCCACGCCCGAACTCCCCGGCGAGGAGACATATTGCCTCACGCTCGAGGCCGGCGACGGCACGGTGTTGGCCGGTCACTGCTTCGACCTGCGATTCGTCGACATGGAGACGGACGCACCAACAGAAACGGCGAGCTTCGCCTGGGCCCTGCCGTTCAGTGATGAATCCGCCTGGCTGGTGCTGAGTCAGGGGCCGACCGTTCTCGCCGCGCGCGGGCGTAGCATTCGCCCGCCGGAGCTGCACGTACTCTCCGTCAGCGCAGCGCCGCCTGGCGCCGACTCGCTCAGCCTCAGATGGGCGGCCACCGGCGGCGACGAGGACACCGATCCGCTCAGTTACACCGTGCTGTACAGCCCCGACGCCGGCACTTCCTGGACCCCGGTGGCGATCGATATTGAAACCACCGGCCTCGAGCTCGACACCACCTCGTGGCCCGGCGGTGATCAAGCGCAGATCCGGGTGCTGGTCAGCGACGGGTTCCTCACCAGCAGCGGCGACTCCAGCCCGTTCGCGGTGGCGCGCAAGTCGCCGCAGGTGTGGATCACGCAGCCGCAGAACAACGCCGTCGTGCAGCCGCTCGATGCCCTCGTGCTCGACGGCCACGCCAGCGATCTCGAAGACGGCGAGCTGAGCGGGTCAAGCATGACGTGGACGCTCGACGCCGGGGTGGTACTCGGTACCGGCGCGAGACTGATGCTGCCGGGTCTGACCCTGGCGCCCGGCGCGCACGAGATCACCTTGACGGCGAGCGACAGCGACGGCCAGGAGTCCGCTGCCGGCGTGCAGCTCACGGTGGCGGCGCCGGTGCTGTGCGTGGGCGATTGCAGCGAGGACGGTAACGTTACGGTCGATGAACTGGTCCGCGGCGTGAACATCGCCCTCGGTACACTCAACCTCGACACCTGCCCGTCGTTCGATGTGAGCAACGATGGGCAGGTGACCGTGGACGAGTTGGTGCGAGCGGTCAACGACGCCCTGGCGGGGTGCGGCAATCAATGAGCTGTGGTAACAAGAGCCCCAGCGCGGACGCGGTGAACGGCACCCGCTCTGGCGTTGCAGGTGTATGATGAAGCCATCCGAAGTCGTGGAAGAATTCCGGCGCCGGCATTTCGTCGAGGTCGGCAGCGCCCGCATCTGTTACAGCAGGGCCGGCACGGGTCCGGCGGTTGTGCTCTTGCACGGATTTCCTCTGAGCGGCCTCACTTGGCGAAAAGTGGTGCCGGCACTCTCGCAGCGCTTCACCTGCTATGCGTTCGACTTAGTAGGGCTTGGCGAGTCGGACGCGCGCGACGCGGCGGACTTCTCTTCTCAGGGCCAGGCCAAGGTGTTCCAGCGAGCGCTGTCAGCGCTCGGGGCCGCGCCCTACGCGTTGGTGGGCAATGATACCGGCGGCTGGATTGCCCGCGAGCTGGCGCTGCTCGAACCCGCGCGGGTCACGCATCTGGTACTGATGAACACCGAGATTCCCGGTCATCGGCCGCCGTGGATTCCGCTCTACCAGCGCATGGTGCAGTTGCCGGGCAGCGCTCTGTTCTTGCGGCTGATGCTGAGTTCGCGCCGCTTTCGGCGTTCGCCCTTGGGGTTCGGGGGCTGCTTCGAGGATCGCGATCTGATCGACGGCGAGTTCACCGAGTTATTCCTCGATCCGCTGCTGTCATCCAGCGCTCGTCTCGCTGCGCTGGTGCGATTCCTCGCCGGCATGAAGTTCGCGCGGCTCGATCGTTTCAGCGAGCTTCACCGCCAGTTGACCATGGCGGTGGCGTTCGTCTGGGGCGCGGCCGATCCGACCTTTCCCGAAGCGACCGCTCGGGCCATGGCGGCGCAATTTCCCAACGTCGCCGGCTTTTGGTCGATTCCCAAGGGGAAGCTTTTCGTGCACGAAGAGCAACCCGACGCCGTGGCGCAGCTACTCCTCAATTTCCTGAGCGGCGGTAGTGAATGATTGAGGCGAGGTGCCCGGGCCTCAGCCGATGTTGTGGAAGACCTTCTGGACGTCGTCGTCTTGTTCGAGCGTGTCGACGAGCTTGAGCGCGTCTTTGGCATGGTCCTCGGGCAGCTCGACCGGAGTCAACGGCAGGTATTCCGATTCAGCCGAGAGCGGCTTGAGGCCGCGATCTTCGAGCGCCTTTTGCAGGCGCCCGAAATCGGCGAACAAGCAGCGGATGACGAGCTGCGGCTCCCCTTTCTCGCCCGTGCTCTCGCCCATTTCTTCGAGGCCGTGGTCGATCAGGTCGAGCTCGAGTTCGTCCTGGCTGATGCCGGCGGGATCGAGACGGAACACCCCCATGCGTTTGAACAGGAAGCCGACGCTGCCGCTGGCGCCAAGGTTACCGCCGCCTTTGTTGAAGAGGTTGCGCACGTTGGCGACGGTGCGGGTGGGGTTATCGGTGGCGGCCTCGACGATGACCGCGACGCCGTGCGCGGCGTAGCCTTCGTAGAGGATTTCCTCGTACCCCGCAGTATCCTTGCCGGCAGCGCGCTTGATCGCCGCCTCGACTTTGTCTTTCGGCATGTTGACCACGCGCGCGTTCTGGATAACGCGGCGCAGCTGCGGATTGGACTGCGGGTCGGGACCGCCGGCCTTCACCGCGATGACAATCTCTTTGCCGATGCGGGTGAACTGCTTCGCCATCCGGTCCCAGCGGGCGAACATCGTGTGTTTGCGGGTTTCGAAGATACGTCCCATTGCTCGTTCCAAATAAGAGAGTTTGTTTCGCCAAAGCGATAGCACTTCGCGGTGCTCGGGAAAACCCGCGCCACGGCTACCTACAGCACCCGCGTCAACTCGTCGCGTTCGGACCAGTGGAAGCGCACCCGCTTGCCGCTCCAGCGGGCGCGTACGCCTCTGCCTCTCTCGACGCGGCCGATGACCACTGCCGGGATTCGCGCCGCCGCCAATCGGCCGAGCAGCCGCGTTACCCGTTGCGGCGGCACGGTCGCCAGCAGGCTGCCCGAGCCGATCAGCCCATGCGGGTTGATCGCGAAGTGCTCGCAGAGTTTGGCCGTCAACGGATGAACCGGGATACGATCGAGATCCACATCGAGCCGGCAGGCCGAGGCGCTAGCGAGTTCAAACAGGCCGGCGGCGACGCCGCCCTCGGTCGGATCGTGCATCGCTTTTGCCCCGGTGCGCGCCGCCAGCAACGCCTCGGCAACTACTGAGATGCCCGGGCGGTGGTGGAAATACGCCGCCACACGCTGAGCCCGCTCGCCGAGCAAGCGCACAGCTTGCGCCGGGCGCTCGCGCGCCAGGATGGATGTGCCTTCGATGCCCGCCGTCTTGGTGAACACCAGCACGTCACCCGGCCGCGCACCAGCTGAGGTCACCAGTTGGCGGCGCGAGACCACACCCTGCATATCACCTGCGATGACGGGTTGCGTGACGCTGGGCGAGACCTCGCTGTGGCCACCGGTGACGGCGATGCCCAGCGCCCGCGCCGCCCGGTCGATGTCACGAACGATGCCGCGCACGGTTGCCACGGTGGTAGCAGGCGGCACGATCAAGGTGGTTTGGAACCAGCGCGGTTGCGCCCCCATCACAGCGATATCGTTGGCGTTAACGTGCACCGCATACCAACCGATTTCCTGCGCGGTGAAGGTAACCGGGTCGCTTTTCAGCACCAGGCATTGGTGACCTAGGTCGATGACCGCGGCGTCCTCGCCGAAACGTGGGCCGATCAAGACTGCCGGATCCGGTGCGCCGGTACACCGAATTAGCTGCCGCAGCAGCCGGGCGGGTAGCTTCCCGGGGCGCAATGGGGTACTTCGTCGCAGGGTTGTCTCAAACTCGCTCTGCTGAGACATTGTTCGACCTTACCCGTGGCAGCCGGTCTCGTAAAGCCTTGGCCTGGCGTTTGGCACGGCTAGTGCTCTGAATTTTTTAGGCTGATAGGCCGTCGAAGGCTGTGAAAATGCTGACAGACTTCTCCAAGGAATGTTCGTCGCTGCAAACGGAACTGGCGGTGGCTGATGCGCCGCACCGGACCGCCGTGGTGGCGCCCGATGACGACGAGCAAGACGAAGCGAGCGCGCCCGAACTGGATGTCACCAGCGCGTTCTTCGCCGACGTCGCCGAAACTGCCCGGCTAGACCGTGAGCAAGAAACCCGTCTGGCTCATGAGATAGTCACGCGGCGCAAAGTGATCGTGCGGCTGCTGCGTGGGCAACGCCGACTGGTTCGCGCCGCATTGAGCGACGTCGGCAGAAGTTTGGTTCATCCGGACGAGGACTTCCGCGAGCGCGAGACGCTGCTGATACTGCGCGAGGCGCGCCGCTACGCTAGCGGCGCCGACACCGCCACGGAGCGGCATCGCGTGGGTGAATTCGCACGCAAGCTCGAAGATGCGTTGGTCGCCTATCGCGTGGTGCGCGACCAGATGGTCACCGCGAATATCCGCTTGGTGGCGGTGATAGCGCGGCGCTACCGCCATCCCACCCTGTCGCTGCTCGATCTGATCCAAGAGGGTACCATCGGGCTGGTGCGTGCGGTCGAGAAATTCGAGCCCAGCCGCGGCATCAAGTTCAGCACCTACGCGGTGTGGTGGATTTGGCAGCAGATTGCTCGCGCCGGCGACAGTCAGGGTGCGACGATTCGGACGCCTGTCCACTGGAACCAGCTGCGCCGTAAGATGGGCCGTCTGCCGGTCGAAGACTTGGACGACGAACGCGAACGGGTGGCGGAGGAAGCCAACCTTAGCCCCGATCGAGTGGCGGCCATGGCGCAGGGCCTGCAGTGCGTATCGCTGGCGACACCGATTGGCAGTGACGACGAGCGTACGCTCGAAACCACGTTGCCGGCAGCAGTCGAGTGGCAGCCGGAATATCAGACGCTCGGCCGCGAGCTGGGCACTCAGATGGAAGCGGCACTCGAGCAACTACCGGAGCGAGAAGCCGCCATCCTGCGGCTTCGCTTCGGCGTTAACGGCGATCCCTGCGAAACCCTTGACGAGATCGGCAACCGCTTTGGGGTCAGCCGCGAGCGCATCCGCCAACTAGAGGCCCGCGCACTGCGCCAAATGCGCGTGATCTGCGAACGCCAGGGCCTCGGCGAGATCCTGCACTAGCCCATCGGCAACAGCATGCAAGAGGCAACCATGTCATTTGCTCGACCGTTCCGCCCATATGAGCAGATTCGTAACACCCGGCTATCGACCAGCCTTCTGCCTGGTCGTTGCCCCTTCTTAGGGAAATTGTGGCATGCATTCTGCTCAGACAATTGCCTAGCAGACGCTACCGAGATCGCCCAAGGAGGAGCCCAATGACTCACGGACACGCCCCCGCGCCGGTTAACGCCCAACTGATGAAGATAGGGCTGGAGGTCTTCCCGGTCTACGGCGACGAAGCCTCGGGATGGAGCGTGGACCCGGTGGATCTCGTCCCCGGGCACCCGCTGGCCTACCGCTACGGTTCTCTTGACGAGCTGTTCTTCGCGCTGGTGAATCTCAACCTCAGCCCCGAAGGCCACGCCTAGAGCCACCTGCCGGCACGAGCTGGTAAGTTGTGGATCAGGGCAAAGTGAACTGGAAAGCTTCGGGACGAATGGTCAGTACCGGCCTAGCCGTTGTGCGGACAACGCGCTCGACCAGGCTGCCGAGCAGCGCGTGGGCCAAGCCCGTGTTGCCGTGTGTCCCGAGCACGATCAGGTCTGCCGCTTCCTCCCTTGCCGTTTGCTCGATCAACGCTGCGGCATCGCCTTTAAGCGTGCGCCGCTCCCATCTGAGATCGTGAAGATCCAGATCCCCTAGGAAATCCTCCCACTCACCTTTCAAGTCCGCCGGTTCGGCCGGAAATATCTCCACCGCACCGGAATCCAACGGCCACAGATACGTCTGCACGATCGGCTCAATGACGTGCAGGAAGATCAGTTTGGCGATCCATCGGCGCGCCAGCGCAATCGCTTCCTCTGCGGCGCAGCGGGCGGCATCGGAGAAGTCTATCGGGGCGAGCACGCAAGTCGGCTCAGGGTTCAATTCGGAGCGTGCGATCAGCACCGGCACGGGGGCCTTGCGCATCACGCGCTCAGTGGTGTGGCCGAGCATCAGATGCTCGACCCCGCGATGCGGCCGGGCGCCGACTACAATTAGCGACGCCTCGTACTCCCGGCCGGCTGCAATCAGCTCGGCGAACGGGACACCGACACGAACGTTGGCGACAACCTTGCAGCCAGCCAGGAAAGGGGCGCCGCACAGCTGCTGCAACCGCTCCGTGGCGGCTGCAACGAGCTGCGCTGTCGCCGGTGCCGGCACCACGGCCGCCAGAGCACGACGATAGACCGCGGGCGGCACCACCACCGCCAGCAGATGGAGCGCGGCATTATAGCGGCGCGCCAGGTGGGCGGCCGAACGCAGCGCCGTCTCAGCGACCGGTGAGAAGTCGGTACCGGCAACAATGGCGCGCAAGGTCTTCATTACGACTACCCACTACCCACCCTCAGCGGGCCGGTGACCCAGAGCGGTGTCGAACGCCAAAAACGGCAGCGCGCGCTACGGTCAGGGCACTGGCGGCCGCGGGGCTTGCAAGCTCTCCAAGAAGTTGACGATGTCCTCGATCGTCTTCGACTGCGGCGAACGGTCCAGCTCGTCTTCACCGACAGCCCGCCAGAAGGTTTCACCCCAGATCGGTAGGTCGCGGGAGCCGTGGGCATCCACCGGTTTGGTCTGATCTATGATCTTGAGCAGGTCGGCGCGCGGGAAGCCTCCCGGCCTACGCCCCAGCGCGGTCAGATCGCTCGGCGGTACGCGGAAGGCCGGCCGCATCGGCCCGCTGCCCGTGCCGTCTTCGCCGTGGCAAACCGCGCAGTAGCGCTGGTAGGCCCGTTGCCCACTGTCTGGCCGAGCCGCAGCCGGTCGAGATAGGGGGCAGGCGAGCACTCCCACGAGCCACGCGACCGTCACCAGCAACCGTACGGGCGGGAAAATCCATGGCGGCAAACGAAGTGAAGGCATGGCCAACCGTGGCGCTCCGTATTGCAGATGATCGGCGCAAGCTCAAGGGGCCGGCAAGCCCCGTGTCGCGGTGCTGCCCGATAGCATAGCGGCTGGCGCCGGACGACCGATGAGCTACCCGATTGGACAGCTGGGACACTCACACTGGTCACTGAGAAACACTAAGGGAAATTCCTAGGTAGGCAGGTGCCGCGAAATGCGGTATACACCATGGTAGTGGGTAACCGTTTGAGTGATGCCCGCAATAACATGTGTCGCCTGGTCGAAGGGAGAGCGAGAAGACGTGCCGGGGTGAGGATGAGGATAGTGTAGGAGGGTGGAACAGATGCCAAATTTCAGAGCTACGGTGCGATTCCTCGACTTGGTTGGACCCGACGTGCTGGCCGTGCGCAAGGCGCTGGAGGATCGGCTGCAGCAGTCGGGTGCCGGCAAGTGGCGGGTGGTCGATGTTGCGCCGGAAAAGGGTGCACGGCGGCAAGGCGCGACCGTTCGCTGGCGTACCGACCGCGACATCGCTGCCAAGCTCATGCTGACGGGCGCGGCGATGTGGGCATTGTGGTTCTTCTGGACGTTGGTCGACTAGCCCATTTAGTTCAAGTGCCGTTGCGCGCAGCCATTGCTGCGCCGTTCCACCGCTGCTCTGGACCGGGATTGTGAGGATATCGGCAACCCTCGGTGCCGAACCAGCAAGAGCAAGCTCACCCCCGCAGCCGCTCCGCCACCCTTACCGCCGCGCAGGTCGCAGCCACGTCGTGGGTGCGCACCAAGGCCGCGCCGTTGTAGACGGCGACGGCGGTCGCACCCAGGGAGCCGAAGAGTCGCTCGCCCGGGTCCTGCCGGCCGGTCCATTTTCCGACAAAGGACTTGCGTGAGATACCGACCAGCAGTGGCCGGTCAAAGGCTGCCAGCTGGGGCAGTTCGCGGATAAGTAGGGCATCGATCTCGTCCCACGCTAGGGCCGCGCGGCGGTGAAAGCCGATGCCGGGATCGAGCACGATGGCGCGATCGGCGATGCCAGCCTGACGGGCGCGTGTCAGGCTCTCGCGCAACAACCGGAGGATCATTTGCACCGGCTCGGGCTCTGCCGCGGTCTCGCCCAAGGCCATTAGGATTACGCCTTGCGCTTGTGCGGCCACCGCCGCCATGCGCGGGTCGTGGCGCAACCCGCTTACGTCGTTGATGATGCTGGCGCCGGCGGCCAAGGCGGCCGCGGCGACCGTGGCCCGCTGGGTATCGGCAGACAGCGGCACCGCCACCGCCGCACGCAAGGTGGTGATCGCGGCCGTCATGCGCCTAATTTCTTCTTCCTCGCTGATCGCCGTTTGCCGATAGGGCGCGGTCGACATCGCGCCGATATCGAGAATCTCCGCGCCTTCCTCGACCATCTGCCGCGCCCGCGTGCTGAGCGCATCGGGGAAGCTGGCCACCGAGGCTGCGTAGAACGATTCCGGGCTCACATTGATGACGCCGATGATTCGAACCGGTTGCCCGTCTCCCGCAACCACTCCAGCCAAGTCTGCAACGCCCATCGACTCTGCCTACGCGGCCCGCGACGATAGCGCACGGCCGCGGCAGACCGCAACATGCCTGCGGCAACGGCAGCGCGTAACAATAAGTGGGATCTAGTCCACAGGCACGGCCACGGGCGCCAGCGTGAACCACACGGTGGTGCCCTTGCCTTCGGCCGATTCTACCCAGATGCGGCCGCCGTGCCGCTCGATGATCTTGCGCACCAGCGTCAGGCCGATACCTTCGCCCGGAATGTGCGTGGCACGGCCGCGGCGAAACAGACGAAACACCTTGTTTAGCTCCGCTGCCGTCATGCCAATGCCGGTGTCGCGCACGAAGTAGCGCACCACCGGTCCGTCGACCGCCCCGAGCGCGATCTCCTTCTGGCCGTCGCCGAGATACTTGATGGCGTTATCGACCAAGTTGCTGAAGACTTGCTCCAGACGCACCGGATCGGCAACCGCGCGCGGTAGCGGGCCGACCGTCAGCGAGATACCGCGCTCCTTGAGCCTGAACTCGAAGGACTCGGCCACGTGCCGCGCCAGGGCCTCGACATCGACCGGCTGGCGCACCAGGTCGCGCGAGGCGATGCGCGAGACGTCGAGCAGCGCACTGATCAGCGTGTCCATCTTCGCCGACGAGGTGTGCACAAAGCGCAGCGACTCCTCGATATCCGCCAACGTCTCGCGCACGGCCGGAGCGAATGCGCCGGCGAGGTCGTGGAGCTGGCTGCGGGCTTCGTGGGTGAAGCCTTGGATATTGATCAACGGAGCGCGCAGGTCATGGGAGGCGATGTACAAGAGATCTTCCATTTCGCGATTGAGCGCGCGCAGCTCGGCGGTGGTATCGGCGAGAGCCCGATTCGAGCGCTCCAAGGTCAAGCTGTGCTCGGCGAGCTTTTGGCTCTCTTCCCGTAACGCCCGCAGCAAGCGCGTGTGCTCTAGGCCGACCGCCACGGTGGTGGCCAGAATGGTGGCTTCTTCGACGTGGATGCGGCTGAAGCGAGCCGGTTCCTTGGAGTCAACGAACAAGACGATTCCCAGCACTCGCCCTTCACTGAGCAACGGCGCTGCCAACACGGCCTCCGCCGACAGCCCGCGTAACAGCGGGCCGGACCCGTAGGCCGAGTCGCGGAAGTTGTTGACCAACGTGGCGCTACGGCCGGCGAAGACGTCAGCGAGGAGACTGCCGGGAGCATCGATCGACACCACCAGGCCGCGACTGACCGCGCCGCACTCGCCGGCAAGTGCGCTGACCCGCAGGACACCGCCGTCGAGCAACAGGACGACAGCAGCATCGGCGTCGAAGGCGGCGCGCCCTTTGGCGCACACCAACTCCACAATCCGCTCGGGCTCAGCCTCGCGGGCGAGCGCCAGCGACAGGTCACCGAGCGCAGCACGGAACTCGGCGGCCTTCTGCGCGTTGGTGAATAGCCGTGCATTCTCGATCGCCACCGCCGCTTGCTGAGCAATACCGGCCAGCAAGCTAACTGCTGATTCCGCCATCGGCCGCTCGCGCTCGTAGGAGACCGTGACCGCACCCGTGGTGGAACCGTGCGCCGGCAGCGGGGCGATGACCTGCACCGCAATGCCCAGGGCGTCGAGCAGGCGCTGCGCGTTGGGATCGCGTGATTGGCGCGTTATCACCACCGTGCGGCCGGCCCCGATGGCGTCCACCTCCGGTATGGTCCGCGGCGTGAAGCGTGCGCTGCGAAAGCGCTCGTAGACTACCGGCGGCGTGCCGATATCGGCGGCCGGCACCATACTTTGCTTGCGCTCGCTCCACAGAATTACGCTGGCGCGATCGGCCTCCAAGGCCGCGCCGGTGATGGCGCAGACACGGTTGAGGCACTCGGTCAGATCGAGGGTGGTGCTGATCTCGCGCGCAATCTCTAGCAGCGCCGAGGTCGCCGAATCGCTGACCAACGAGGCGGCCATCTCCCTATTGCGCCGCCGCTAAGCGCCCGGCCACTACCGGCAGCCGGACCGTCAGCCCGAGCGCCGGTGGATCATGCACGACCAGGTCGCCCCCGTGGCCACCGACAACTGCCCGCGCCAGAGCCAAGCGGGCGACACCGGTGGCACCGAGTTCGAGCTTGCCACGGCCGGCAAACACTTCGGCGACCGGCGTTGCCGCCACACCCAAACGCAAGCTCACCCGCGCCCCATCGACGGCGGTGCTCGCCCGCACCACTCCTCCCGCCGGGGTCGCCGCCAGCACAACCGCGAACAGCCCGTCGAGCAGACGCCCGAGCCGGTGTTGGTCGGCTGTGATGGTTGGCAGCAAGCCCGCCGGCTGGAAGACGACCTGCCGCCCGAGACGCTGCGCTACGGTTCCGGCCTGGAGCGCGGCTTGTTCGACGAGCTGGTTGAAGTCGGCGGCACTGCGCAGTAGGTCGAGGCTTCCGGTTTGTGCCCGCAACGCATCGAGCAGGTCGCCGGTGAGATCGAGCACCGCCCGCGCGTTGGCCTCCAGGCGCGCGGCGATCTCCGCGACTTGCGCATCAGGCGCATCAAGTTCGCCCAACATCTGGCTGTAACCCAACAGCACAGCGATCGGGTTGTTGATCTCGTGAGCGATGGCCGCCACAACTTTGTCCGTCAGCAGGGTATCCGCCGGTGGCTCGCCGCGCTGCGCCAGTGTCGCCACCGCCCGGCGCGCCGCATCGCACTCGACCTGCAGCCGACGGAATTCCAACGCACGGCTGATCATCGCCACCAGGTCGACCGTGTACTGCCGATCGCGTCGCAGCACGTAACCCCACGCGCCCAGCTGCCGGGCGCGGCGGCCGCGGCCCTCGTCAGCCACCACCACCACGGTCGCCCCGCAACTGCTTAGTTGTTTGACCCGCTCGAGTACGCCACGTTCACCGCCGGCCACGTCATACACCGCCACGGCAACCTGGCCGAGCCGGCACACCGTCAGCGCCTCGGCCACATGCAGCGCCCGCAACGGCAAGAAGCCGGCGTGGCGCAGTGCGCGCGCGCAGCGCGCCGCCTCCGCCTCATCGCGGCCGAAATACAGGACACGTTCGCCGGTCATGCGAAGCGCAACCGCCGCTAAGCGCCCTTCGAGAGAATTGGGACGACGGCAGGAATCGCCGGCCGCTGCGGCCCTGCGACCGGTGGCTTGGATGCGCCGTCGAGGTCGGTTGCTCGCGGCGACTCGCGGATCGAGGACGACTGGCCGGCGGCAGCCATCTTCTGCAACTGCTCCCTAGTGCACACTGACCCGCTTCTCGGGCAGCTCCACCACCTCGAGAAAGAGGCCGAGCTTTCGGACACGGTCAATGAACGCATCGACGCTCACCGGCTTCACCACGTAGCTGCTCGCGCCCAGCTCATAGGCGCGATTGATCTCGCGCTGGCTGTCCGTCGAGGTCACCATGATCACCGGGATGCGGCGCAGCTGCGGGTCGGCCTTGAGCTGCACCAGCACCTCGAAGCCATCGAGGCGAGGCATGTTGATGTCGAGAAAAATCACGTCGGGGGTCTTGCCGTTGCCGACGTGCAGCACTTCGAGCAACTCGAGGCCGTCGTGAGCGCGCTGGATGGCGTTGATGATTCCGCCCCGGCGCAGGTTGCGCTCCATCAGGCGGGCGTGCCCGTCGTCATCCTCCGCCAGCATGATGGTTACCGATCGTCTCGCGAGCTCCGCCATATCCCCCTTCGACACTGCGGCAATTCACAGCAACCGGCATGCCGCAGTGATTGCCTGTAGGCATGTAGTGTTATCCGGGAGCGGTAAGCGGCGGGCCGTCGGTCACATGACGCTGCGCGCGCTTTGCGGCACTCGACGCGGGGTTGCGCCCACCAGCGAGGTGATCCCATACCAACCAGCGCGCACAGCACGTGCGCTTAGGCGAGGCTGGCTGCGACCGCGTCCGCCCATTGATCCGGCGCCCGTTTTTGGCCAGTGTAGCCTGGCAACGGAGGTGGCAATGCGTGGCTTGATGCAGGATTACCCGCTGCTGCTGTCGCATATGGTGATGCGCGCGGAGCGTTTGTTTGCTCGGGTCCCGATTGCCAGCCGCGGGGCCGACGGCATGCATCGCTACAACTACGGCGAACTGGTGCGGCGGGTGCGACGGCTGGCGAACGTCTTGCGCCAACTGGGTGTGCAGGCGGGCGACCGCGTGGGCTCGTTTGCCTGGAATACCCATCGTCACTTGGAACTGTACCTGGGAGTTCCCAGCTACGGTGCGGTGCTGCACACGATTAACATCCGTTTGTTCGCGGAACAGATTGCTTACATCATCAACCACGCCGAGGATGCGGTGCTGTTTGTAGATGACTCGTTGCTGTCTGCCCTCGAGCCGCTGGCCGATCAGCTCGGTTGCGTGCGCGCCTTCGTGATCATGGGTGACGGTGCGTTGCCCAAGAGTCCGCTGCACCCGCTGCTCAGCTACGAGGAGTTGCTGCGCGCAGCGCCGGCGGAGTTCGATTTTCCCGCCCTCGACGAGAACACCGCCGCCGGCATGTGCTACACCTCGGGCACGACCGGCAATCCGAAAGGAGTGCTCTACAGTCACCGCGCGCTGTTCCTGCAATCACTGCTGCAAACGATGGCCGACAGCTTCGCCCTCAGCGAGCGCGATACGCTGTTGGCGACTGTGCCGATGTTCCATGCCAACGCCTGGAACTTACCTTATAGCGCCACGTTGGTCGGGGCGGCGCAGGTCTACCCGGGGGCGCACCCGCAGCCGCAGGACATTGCCCGGCTGATCCAGGAGGAGCGCGTGACCGTGGCGGCCGGCGTGCCGACAGTTTGGATCGGCGTGCTAGGGGTGCTGGAGCAAACTGAGCACGATCTTTCGAGCTTGCGTTGTGTACCGTGTGGCGGCTCGGCGGTGCCGCCGAGTCTGATCGAGGCCTACGACCGCCTCGGGGTTACCATCACTCAGGCTTGGGGGCTGACCGAGTCCTCCCCACTGGTGACGGTGTCGCGCCCGCGCCAACATATGCTGGCGTGGCCGGCGGCGCAGCAGCAAGCGGTGCGAGCCAAACAGGGAACTATCCTGCCTGGACTGGAAATTCGCGCCATGGACGACGCCGGCCGCGAGCTGGCGTGGGACGGCAAGAGCGTGGGAGAATTGCAGCTGCGCGGCCCCTGGATCATCAGCTCCTACTACAACGATCCGCGCAGCGAGCAGGCATTCGCCGACGGCTGGTTCAAGACCGGCGACGTCGCGACCATCGACGAGGACGGCTACGTTCAGATCACCGACCGCGCCAAGGATGTGATCAAGAGCGGCGGTGAGTGGATTTCCAGCGTCGACCTGGAGAACGCGCTGATGGGCCACCCGCAGGTCTTGGAGGCGGCGGTCATCGGCTTGCCTCACCCGCAGTGGCAGGAGCGGCCGCTGGCGTGCGTGGTGCCCAAGCCCGGTCAGACCATTAACAAGGAGGCTCTCTACGCTCACCTGCGTGACCGCTTCGCCAAATGGTGGCTGCCGGAGGACATCGTCTTCATCGAGACCTTGCCGAAGACCAGCGTCGGAAAGTTCGCCAAGCGCGAGCTGCGGGAGCAAATGAAGGACTACCGCTGGCCGCAGGCGAAAGAGTAGCGCCGGTATCGCGCTCTGCCGGCGTACGATGGCCCGCCCCGTCGTTGTCATAGGTGCCGGGATTGCCGGCCTAGCAGCGGCACACGCGCTGCAAAAGCGCGGCGTGCCGGTCGAGGTCATCGAACGCGAGTCGGCGCCCGGCGGGCGTATGCGCAGCGAGCACCTCGCCGGCGGCATTGTCGATCGCGGCGCGCAATTCATCGCCAACACCTACGGCAACATGCACGCGTTGGCGCGCGAGCTCGGCATCGACAACCGGATCGAGCCCCTGCACCAGCCGCGCAACGGCGTGCTCAAGAACGGCCGAATCGTCGGCTCCGACTACGAACGACTGAGCGATTTCGTGCGCTCGCGCGATCTTTCACTCGCCAGCAAGCTGCGCCTGCCCAAGTTCTTCTACCACATCTACCGCCACCGCGGGCTGCTCGACTTCTACCACCTCGAGCAGGCCGCTGCCCTCGACGGTGAGAGCGCCGCCGCCTATGTGCGGCGCGCCTTCGGCGACGAGGTGCTCGACTATCTCATAGAGCCGGCCTTCGCTTCGACCTTCACGGTGTTGCCGGAAAACCTCTCGAAGGCCTTCTTGCTGGCCGCGCTCAAGCTGTTCCTGGGCGGCTTTCACTTGCAGGCATTCCACGGCGGTAACGGCCTGCTGACGCGGACGCTGGCTGAGCAGCTGCCGGTGCGTCTGGGCACCGAGGTCACTCGCGTCGAGCCGCGGCTACACTCGGTGATGCTGCGCTTACGGCAGGACGGCCACGAAGCCAGCCTCGAAGCCGACCGGGTAATTATGGCTGTGCCCGGCAACGCAGTGGCGCGCCTGTGCCGCGACTTGACACCGCCGGAAGAGGCGTTCTTCGCCGCCGTGCGTTATGCAGCCAGCATCATAGTGTTTGTGATGACGGCTACGACAGACTCTGACCCCGGGTTATACGGCGTCGGCATTTCGCGCCCGGAAGGTGTGCAGCTGTACGGTCTGGCATTCGAGAACGTAAAGGCCGGCGCGGTGCCGCCGGGGAAGACTCTGTTCAACTGCGCCCTCAGCGAAGAGCGTGCGGCGCAGTTGATGACGGCGGCCGATGACGTCATTGTCGCCGCCGCCCTGCGCGAGCTGCGCCAGCTGCCGCTGCGCGGACTCGATCGCGTCGAGCAGTGCGCGGTGCACCGCTGGCCGGCGCTGGTACCGCAGTTCTATCCCGGGTACCACCGCGCGCTTGCCCGCTTCTACGCTAGGCCAGAACGCAGTGAGCGGGTGTTCTTTGCCGGCGACTACCTGGTCGGGCCGTACACCGAAGCCGCGCTCACCAGCGGCTTGCGCGCGGCCGAGGCGATCGCGCCGAGCACGTGAGAACCGATCGCATGGCACTACCCGAGCTGATTGCCGCGATGCTGCGGCCGGAATTCTACCCCCATCGGCCGGCGGCGGTGGAGTTGGTGCAGAGCCATATATCTTACGTGCTCCTCGCCGGTGACCAAGTCTACAAGCTCAAGAAGGCGGTGCGGTTTTCCTTTCTCGACTTCTCAACCCTCGCCCGGCGTCACCACTTTTGCCACCAGGAAGTGCGCTTGAACCGCCGGCTGGCGGCCGAGGTCTACCTCGGGGTGGTGGCTATCTGCCGCGGCGCTGCCGGCTATCGGCTGGGCGCGGACGGTGATCCTGAGGCCGTCGAGTACGCCGTCCACATGCATCGCCTACCCGACGATCGCACGCTCGATCGTTTGCTCGACCGCGGTGAGGTGACGGCCGCCATGATCGAGCGCATCGCAGCCCGGCTGGCGGCATTTCACGCGCAAGCCGATTGCGGCGACGAGGTGACCGCGAATGGGGACCCGGCAGCGATCTGGCAGGTGCTGGGCGAAAACTATGCCGGCGTTCGTCCGTTTCGCGGGGTGACGGCGGTGGCTGCCGACGACGACGCCATCCAAGACTTCAGCCGCGATTTCCTTGCTCGCAACGCCCCGCTGTTTCGCCGGCGTCAAAGCGAGCGCCGTATCCGCGAGTGCCACGGTGATCTGCACAGCGAGCACATCTGCTTCACCAACGGCCTGGTGATCTTTGACTGTATCGAGTTCAATCAACGGTTTCGCTACTGTGACGTGGCCTCGGATGTGGCGTTTCTGGCCATGGACCTTGAATACCACGGTCGCCCGGACTTGGCGGATCATCTGGTGGCCCGCTACGCAGCAGAATCGGGGGATGAGCAGATAAAGCAGTTGGTGCCTTTCTACGCCTGCTACCGCGCCTACGTGCGCGGCAAGGTCGACAGCCTGAAGAGCGCGGAGGCCGAAGTCGGTGACGATCAACAGGCAGCAGCGCGGGCCAGTGCCCGGCACCATTTCGCCTTGGCGTATCGCTACACCTGGGGCAGCCGCCCTGGTGTGGTTGCGCTCTGCGGCCTCAGCGGCAGCGGCAAGTCGAGCATTGCGGCCGCCCTCGCCGAACGCACCGGCTATCGGCACGTCAGTTCCGACATTGTCCGCAAAGAGATTGCCGGCTTGCCCCCATCGGCGCGGGTGCCGGAAGACTACGCCGCCGGCCTGTACTCGCCGGAGCACAGTGCCGCCACTTACGGCGCGTTGTTGGCGCGCACCCAGGGGCTGATCGGTGCTGGGCGGGGAGTGATCCTTGACGCCACCTTCCAACGCCGCAGCGATCGCGAGGCGCTGCGGCAGCTGGCGCAGGCGCTGAGCGTAGCGCTGCTCTTCGTCGAGTGCCGCTGTCATGAGCAAGAGATCCGCCGCCGCCTCGATCAGCGGGCGGGCGAGGACGCCTCCCCTTCGGACGCTGGCTGGAACGTGTACCTCGAACAGCGGCGCGGCTACCAGCCATTTGGCGCTGACGAGCGTGCTGACCACCTGGTGGTGGACACTTCCGGCGCGGCTGCCGAACCGCGCGCGGCGATCGAGCGCGCGCTACGCGAACTGACGAGAACCCGACTATAGCCGGCACCGTTCGCGGCCGCCCTTGGTAGGCGTCACCTTACCCGCATATACCCGCACTATTTGCACCGGCGAGAACCGGCGGCTGACGCTGTGGCGTCGGTCGGAAGCCGGTGCGGCAATGGTGGCGATTCTCGGAGCCGGTGGCTCTGGGTACGGATCGTGAATCGCGCCAGTAACCTGAAGGAGCCAAGGAGGGCTAAGCCATGCCGATCCTTATGAAGTTGCGCGACTTCCTAGACAGTAACAGCGTTCGCTACGAGGTAGCCTCACACCGGCAAGCCTTTACCGCCCAGGAGGTGGCGGCGGCCGAGCACGTGCCCGGCATCGAGGTGGCCAAGGTGGTCATGCTCCGGAGCGGCGGGGACTTCGTGATGGTGGTGCTGCCGGCGCCCTATCACGTAGACCTGGCGCGTGCCCGGGAGTTGCTGGGGAAGCCCGACCTGCGGCTGGCGGCGGAGCAAGAATTCGCCCCGCTGTTTCCAAAGTGCGAAGCTGGTGCCATGCCCCCGTTCGGTAACCTCTTCAACGTTCCGGTCTGGGTGGACGAGGCGCTGGCAAGGGACGACGAGATCGTCTTCAACGCTGGCACGCATACCCAAACGGTGCGAATGAAGTACGCTGACTTCGCGCGCCTGGTCGCGCCGCAGGTGGGTGCGCTGGCGTTGAAGCACTAGCCGCTGGGCTGCCAGCAGTCGGCTGTCAGCCGCCCGCGCCAGGCCGAGGTTCCGGAGCTACCGGCTCCCAGCCCGTACCTCTGCGGCGCTCGCTGAGTGCCGGCGCAGCCGGGGTCTGGGATCGCCGCTCAGATCTTGCCCGATAGCAGTTGTCCAGAATTGTAGGCGCGCACCCCGCCGACGCCCGCCGGCGGGGGTGACGTTGCGCTTTGTTTCGGATCATGCGAGGGACAGCGCGGGCGCGGCCAGACGGAAGCAGCTCAGGAGGAACGGCGAACCATGGCGGAGACGAGCGGCGGAGCAATCATCGCCAAGATGCTGAGAAACGAGGGCGTTGAGAAGCTCTTCGGCATCGTAGACGGCACCTACACCCAGCTGTTTGCCCACTGTGTCGAGTTGGGCATGGAGATGATCACGCCCCGTCACGAGGCGGTGGCGGCGCATATGGCCGGGGCTTACGCCCGGCTCACCGGCCGGCTCGGGGTCTGCATCGCCAGCAACGGACCCGGCGTGGCCAACATGCTCGCCGGCGTCGCGGTCGAGAACGGCGAGGGTAACCGGGTGCTGCTGGTGACTAGCTCACGCCGCACCGGTATCACCTACCCGGACCGCGGCGGCGCCTATCAGTGCTTCGACCAGGTGAAGGTCATCGGCGGGATGGCGAAGTGGTCACAGTCTGTGCCCTCGTTCGAGCGCATCGGCGAGCTGCTGCGCCAGGCGCTGCGCGCGTGTCACTCCGGCCGCCCCGGCGTGGTTCATCTCGACGTGCCGGAGAACCTCATAAACGGCATGGGGCCGGAGCCGGCGTTGCTGCTGCCGCACCAGTATCGCCGTGTCGATCCGGTTCCTCCACCACCTGACCAGGTCGAGCGCGCTTGCGCGATGCTGGCGGCCGCCAAGCTGCCGCTGCTTCACGCCGGCAGCGGTATCATTCACGCCCAGGGCTTCAGCGAATTGGAGCAAGTGGCCGAGCTCCTCCACGCGCCGGTAACAACCTCGTGGAGCGCGCGTGGTGTGCTGCGCGAGACCTCACCGCTGGCGTGGCCGATGGTGCATATCGAGGCTTGCAACCACGTGCGCAACGTTGCCGACGTGGTGCTGTGCCTCGGCTCCGAACTCGGCGAAACCGACTGGTGGGGCAAAGCGCCCTACTGGGCGCCGCCGAGCAAACAAAAACTGATTCAGGTCGACATCGACGACGGCAAACTCGGGCGCAATCGCCCGGCTGACCTCAGCATCCTCGCCGACGCCAAGCTGTTTCTCCGCGCTCTCAGCGAACGGCTGCCGGCGCTGCGGGGCAAGATGCCGCTGGCCGAGCGCCGCGCGACGGTGGCGACCTTGGCGGAAGAGAAAGCCGCGGATCGCGCCGCCTTGGATGCGGTGCTGGCCAATCGCCAAGCACCGATGATCACCGGGCACGTGCCGGTGGCTTGTCGCCGGGTGTTCGATGACGATGCGGTGGTGGTCTTCGACGGCGGCAACACCGCCGTGTGGGGCAACTTCTTCACCGAGCTGCGGGTGCCGAACACTCAGCTTTCGACCGCTCATTTCGGGCATCTCGGCGCCGGCGTCGGTCAAGCGCTCGCGGCCGCAGTCGCGCGCCCGGACAAGCAGGTGTACTGCATCATCGGTGACGGGGCGATGGGCTTCAACATGCAGGAGATCGAAACCGCCGTGCGCCACCAGCTCAAGGTCGTCTTCTTGGTCTGCTGCGACCGCCAGTGGGGTATGGTCAAGATCAACCAGATGTTCGCGCTCGAACCGGTGCGGCACATGTTCAAGACGGCATTGGGCCCGGATAACAGCCGCACGATTAACACCGACCTCGGCGAGATCGCCTGGGATCGGCTGGCCGATGCGATGGGCGCGTACGGCGAGCGCGTCTCCGACCCAGCCGAGCTGGAGCCGGCGTTGCACCGCGCCCTGGCCGAGAAGCGCTGCGCGGTGATCCACGTTGACGTCGATCCCACAGCCCACATGTTCGCCCCCGGCCTGCGCTACTTCAAAGACATGCACCAGGAACCAGCCGGCGAGTGACGCGGCCAATGGACAGCCGGCAACCAGAAACTGCAAGCGACAAGCAGGGCCGCGCTGAGGCCGGGTCCGCGGAGCAGCTCCCCTATCGGTCGGTGCTTGTCACCGGCGCCGGCGGCTACCTCGGCCGCCAGCTGATCGCGGCCCTGGCCGATGACCGGCGCGGGTTGCGGACCATCGTCGCCAGCGACATCCGCCTACCACCCGAGGCCGAGCGCCGCGCCGGCGTCGAGTACGCGGTCGCCGATGTTCGCTCGGCGGACCTGCGCGAATTGCTCGCGCGCCACCGCGTCGAGGTGGTCGTGCACCTCGCCGCCATCGTCACCCCCGGCCGCAAGTCGAACCGTGAGTTGGAATACCAGGTTGACGTGCTCGGCACACAGAATGTTCTGCAGGCCGGCTTGGCCGCCGGGGTACGCAAGCTCATCTACACCAGCAGCGGCGCGGCCTACGGCTACCACGCCGACAACCCGCCTTGGCTCGACGAGCATGATGCCCTGCGCGGCAACCCCGAGTTCGCCTATTCCGATCACAAGCGGCTGGTGGAAGAAATGCTGGCGCGCTGGCGGCACGAGCATCCGCAGTTGTTGCAGCTGATCTTTCGTCCCGGCACGATTCTCGGTGCGCGGACCAAGAATCAGATCACCGACCTGTTCGACAAGCGCTACGTCCTCGGGCTGAGCGGCGCCAGCAGCCCGTTCGTAATCATCTGGGATCAGGACGTGGTCGGCGGCATCCTGCGCGGCCTGCACGACGGCGGTAGCGGCATCTTCAACATGGCCGGCGACGGCACGCTCACGCTGCGCGAAATTGCGGCACTGTTGCACAGGCCGTACCTCGCGATTCCTCCTGGGCTGATCAGCGGCGCCCTCTGGCTGCTCAAGAAGCTCGGGCTGACGCAGTACGGCCCGGAGCAAGTGAACTTCCTGCGCTATCGCCCGGTGCTGGCCAATCGCCGGCTCAAAGAGGAGTTCGGCTACATCCCGCGCAAGAGCACGCGCGAGGTATTCGAGCTTTTCGTCGAGGCCCGAGGTTATGGCGCGCCGGCGTGACTTCAGCGGCAAGGTGGTCGTTGTCACCGGCGCCGGCGGCGGCTTGGGTGCGGCCTACAGCCGGCGCTTCGCCCAAGCGGGAGCCAAGCTGGCATTGCTGGACGTTAACGCAGCCAATGTCTCCGCGGTTGCTGCCGAGTTGGCAGGGCGCGGTGTCGACTGCCGCGCGCTCCCGTGCGACGTGAGCGACGAAGCTACGTGCCAGGCGGCCATCAACGCCGTAATCGAGCACTTCGGCGGCATCGACGTCTTGATCAACAACGCCGGCATCACGCACCGTAGCGCCTTCGCCGACACCGAGAGCGTGGTCTTTCACAAGGTGATGGCGGTGAACTTCTTCGGCGCGCTGTATTGCACTAAAGCGGCCCTGCCGAGCCTGCGGCGGCGGCAGGGGTTGATCATCGCCATCAGCTCGATCGCCGGCTTTGCCCCCCTGCTCGGGCGCAGCGGTTACGCTGCCGCCAAGCACGCCTGTCAGGGCTTGTTCTCCTCGTTGCGGGCGGAGCTGGCGGGCAGCGGTGTCGACGTGATGATCGTGTGCCCCGGCTTCACCGCCACCGGTATCGGCACCGCTGCACTCGATGGTGACGGCAGCGTCACCCGCCACCCGCAGTCGACCGTGGGCAAAGTGGCCTCGCCCGACAACGTTGCCGCCGCGGTATTGGCCGCGGCCAGTCGCAGCCAACGCCTGCTGGTGCTCACGGCCGTAGGAAAGACCACACTGGTTCTCAACAAGATATTTCCGGCGCTGTACGAGAGGATCATGACCCGCTCGCTGCGGCATGAACTCGAACGACCATCTTAGGCTTACTATCGCCATTCATAAGTAATAAGTGCGCTGACGTATTTTGAAGGGTCTCCTGACCTGAAGCCCTCCCGGGCGCGCAACGCGCCGCTCGCCGTGGCCAGCCCCTGGGCGCGCCCGGAGGTCGCGCTCCACCCTGGGCCGCATCCCAGTTGGGCTGCGGGCGGCAGCCCGCGCTGTCGAAGGGCTCAGCGTGAGCGGGATAATGCTTGCGCCGCAAGGCTTTCCGCTCACCCTGAACTACTATGGCCGAAAGTCTTGGCGTGGCGCGCAGATTTCCCTCCGTCATTCCCGCGAAGGCGGGAATCCATCCGGAGCCCCACCGCCCCTGGATGCCCGCCCCTGGATGCCCGCTTAAGGATTGCGGGCATGACGGAATACCCC
>JACQVA010000190.1 GCA_016210005.1 Deltaproteobacteria bacterium
GATAATACGTCATCGTATTTACGAATTGCGGTACTTAGTTTGCCAGGATGTAAACGCAGAACTACTTGTCCATAGCGCCAAACGCCAAACTGGATTCCGGCTTTCGCGGGAATGACGGCCATAACACCGAACCACGTTACCCACAAATGTGTCGCGCACCCGTCGGTGCGCGCAATCTACACCCTCGTCTTCTTATTAGTGCCGAACGAAGTTCAGGCCGCGAGGTGACTCCATCGGACCTCGAATCTCCTGTGCGCGCCGGCGTGCTGCCGCCTTGACTTAGTGAAACGCACGTTTAAAACTGCCGTTCACATGAAGGACGTGGCCAACCCGACCAAGGATCGCGTGCTGGCAGCGGCGGCCGAGCTGTTTGCCGGCCGCGGCTTTCACGCCACCACCATGCGCGACATTGCCGCCCGCGCCGGCGTCAACCTCGCCGCCGGCCACTATCATTACGGCTGCAAGAAGGACCTCTACCTGGAGGTGCTGCGCGCCCAGTTCGCCGAGGTTCGGGCCGAGCTGGCGCGCCGTGGCGCCGCGCGCCCGACGAGGGAGCTGGCGCGGCTGGCGCGCGCCCAACTCGTCGAACTGTTGCGCGCGCGCGCCAAGGCGATGCTCGATTTGCTAATCGGACCGCCGCCCGGCCGGCACGGTACCCTGATGCAGCGCGAGATGTGCGACCCGAGCGAGGCCTTGCCGGTAATCGTCGAGGAATTCATCCGGCCCTTGGTGCGTGACATCGAGGACATCGTTCGCCGGCTGGCCCCCGGCCTCAGCCGCCAGCAGCTCGAGCGCTGCACCTTCAGCATCGTCGCTCAGGCCTTGTTCTACCGCTTCACCATGCCGGCCACGCTGCGCCTCTGGGGCTTGACGGCGTACCCGCTGCCGCTGGCGCGCGAGCTGGCGGAGCACATCAGCGAGTTTTCGCTCGGTGGGGTAGAGCGCGTGGCGCAGCGCCGCTCGTCCCGCCGGCTCAAACCCGCCGCCGCGCGCACGCGCCCGGCCGCCGCGGTTGGTGGCTGACGCCATGCCGCGCAAGCTAATTCCACTTGTGGTTGTGCTGCTTGCCGGCGCCGCGGCGGGGATCATCTACCTGCGACACGAGGGCGCCGCCGTGCGTTTCACCGGTTTCGTCGAAGGCGAAGAGCGCGTCATGCGCAGTGAAGTCAGCGGCCGGGTGCTGGAGGTCAAGTACGGCGAGGGCGCCAGTGTCGCTGCGCGCGAAGTCATCGCCGTGGTCGACGACCGTGACATGCAGGCGCGTATCCGCTCCAAGCGGGAGGAATTGGCGGTGCTCGATGCCGAACTGCGGGCGCAGGCCGAGCGCGTGCAGTTGGTCGAGAGCACCTGGCAGCGCGAGGTGAGCGTCCGCCAGGCCGAGCGCCGGCAGGCGGAATCGGCCGCCGAGCTGGCGGCACGCACGCTGGCACGCGAGGAGACGCTGGTGCGGAGCGGACTGAGCACGGCCCAGTCGCTGGACGATCATCGGGCGCGGCGCGATCAGGCCGACAGCGCGCTGCAACGCGCCCGCGAGCTGCTCGCTCGCAGCGAGGCCGAAGTTCATAGCGTGGCGCTGGCGCGCCACGAGCTTGCGACCCTCGAGCAGAAGCGCCAGTTGTTGCTGGCCCAACTCGCCGAGCTCGAGGTTACCCAGTCCAAGTACGTCATCCGCGCGCCCGACGTGCCCACGGTGCTGCAGACGCAATTCGTCTGGCCGGGCGAGCTGGCGCAACCGGGTACGGCCGTCGCCGCCTTGCTCGACCCCGCCGACAAGTACGTGCAGATCTACGTGCCGGTGGCCGAGGTCGGCCGCCTGCAGATCGGCCAGCGCGTGTCACTCGAAGTGGACAGCCGCCCGGGCGAGCGCGTGCCCGGCGAGGTCAGCTTCATCGCCGACAAGGCCAACTTCACCCCCGAAAAGATCGAGACGCGCAGTGACCGCATGGGGCAGGTCTACCGCGTCAAGATTCGCATCCTCGAAGGTGTCGAGCGCTTGCAGCCGGGAACCGAAGGCAACGTCTACCTCGACTCATGAGCCGCAATTGCACCGCCAAGCCGATGGGGGCGCCGCGCCGGTACCGCTGATGGACGCAGCGGTGATCGAGCTACGGGGCTTGTCGAAGCGTTTCGGAACGCGCCCCGCCCTTCGCGGGGTCGATCTTAGCCTGACGGGCGGACAGATCGCCGGCATTGCCGGGCCCGACGGCGCCGGCAAGACCACGCTGCTGCGCGCGCTCGCCGGCCTGCTAGAGATCGAAGCGGTGCAAGCACGCGTGCTCGGTCACGATCTGCGCGGCGACGTTACCGCGCTCAAGGCCGAGCTCGGATACGTGCCGCAAGCCTTCAGCCTGCACCAGGATCTGTCGGTGATCGAGAACCTGCGCTTCACCGCCCGGCTGCACCGGCTGGCGCGGTCCGAGTTCGCCGCCCGGGCCGACGAACTGCTGGCGCGCACCGGCTTGGCGCCCTTCGCCGGCCGCGCCGCCGGTGCGCTTTCCGGCGGGATGAAGCAGAAGCTGGCGGTTGCCAACGCTTTGCTGCCGCGGCCTCCGTTGCTCCTGCTCGACGAGCCCACCGCCGGCGTCGATGTCGTCGCCCGCCGTGAAATCTGGGCCTTGCTGGCACAGGAGCGGGCCCGGGCCCTGGTGCTGGTCAGCACCAGTTACCTCGACGAAGCCGAGGCCTGCGATCGCCTGGTGTATCTCGACAACGGGCGGGTGGTGGCAACCGGAACTCCGCGAGAGCTGGAGCAGCGGGTGGGGCTCGAACTCTATCGCGCTTGGGGCGACGACGGGCGGGCGGTGGCCCGCGCCGCCCGCCGGCTGCCCTATGTTGCGGGCGCGCGCGCCAGCGGCCGCGCCGCTCGCATCGAGGTCAGCCGCCAAGACACGCCCGGCGCCGCTCAGGTGATTCGCGACCTCGGGGCGTTGCCCGCAGTCAGCGTGCATTTCGCCGAGGCTATTCCAATCGACATGGAATCCACCTTGCTGGCGCTGGCGCGCGGCGGTGCCGCCCACTCATGACGCCGCCCATCATCACCGCCCGCGCGCTCACTAAATGTTTCGGCGACTTCACCGCGGTGGATCGCCTCGCGCTCGAAGTGGCGCCGGGTTCGATCTTTGCCTTTCTCGGCGCCAACGGCTCGGGTAAGAGCACGACCATCCGGATGTTGATCGGCCTGCTGCGCCCGAGCGCCGGCGCCATCGAGGTCGACGGCATCGATGTCATTCGCCAGCCCCGCCGGGTGCGTGACCACATCGGCTACATGGGCCAGAAGGTCAGTCTTTATCGCGGGCTGTCGCTGCGCGAGAACGTCGAGTTCTACGCCGGGCTTTACGGGCTCTCGGCGGTGGCGCTCGAACGCGCCTGGGGCGGGTTGCGCGAGCGCTTTTCACTGGGCGAGGCGGAGCCCGAGTTGACGGAGGACTTGCCTGCCGGCGTCCGCCAGCGCGCCGGGCTCGCTCTGGCCACGCTGCACCAGCCGCGGGTGTTGTTCCTCGATGAGCCCACCGCCGGCGTCGATGTGCACAATCGCGGGTTGTTCTGGGAGCTGATTCAAGAAGAGGCCGATGCCGGGGTGACGGTGTTCGTCACCACGCATTTCCTCGAAGAGACCGACTACTGCGACTGGGCCTGCTTCATTGATGCCGGGCGCGTCATTGCCAACGCCGAGCCGGAAGCTTTGCGGCGCCGGTTCTCGAACGGGTATCAGGTCGAAGTGGTCTGCGGCGCCGAACAGCGCGCGCGGGTGGCGCAGGAGCTGGGCGCGGCCGGGGCCGTGGTTACGCCCGGCGCCGGTGGCGTGCAGGCGAGTGTCGCCACGCTCGACAGTGCTTTTCTGCGCCGGCTGGATCGGCTCGCGGCCGAGTGTCCGGGGGTGCAGACGCGCATCGAGCAGCCGGCGATGACGGAGGTCTTCCGTCGCGTGTTGGCCGAGGTCGGGGTGGAGCGATGAACTGGCGGCGGCTGCGCACGCTGATGCGGCGCGAGGTGCAGGCCACCTTTCGCGATCCCTTCACGATCACGGTGCTGATCACCGTGCCGCTGGCCGCGCTGCTGGCGTTCGGCTTCACCTTGGCGACCGATGTGCGGCACCTTGCCCTCGGGGTGTACGACGCCGCCGGCACGGCCGCCAGCCGCCGCCTGGTGGCGGAGCTGGCCGCTCAGAGCGCATTCGACCCCCGTCAGTACGCTCGCCGCGATGAGCTGGAGCACGCGCTGGTGGCCGGCGATATCGGCGCTGCCATCGTGATTCCGCCCGGCTTCGAGCGCCACCGCCGCGGCGGCCGGCCCCAGCCCTCCGAAATCCAGCTGCTCTACGACGGCGGGGAAGCGGTGCTGGCGGGCAATGCCGAGGCCTTCATGCGCAGCCTGCTCAGCGCCACCGCCGGCGAGCTCGCCGGCCCGCCATCGGTTCGCCGGGCCGGCATCGCCGTGGTGACTCGCGCCGTGTTCAACCCGCGGCTCGACGGCAAGCCATTCATGGTGGCGGGTACGTTTGGCTTTGTGCTGTCGTTCCTCACCGTCCTGATCACCGCGGTCTCGATCGTCAACGAGAAGTTGACCGGCACCTTCGAGCAACTGCAGGTGACCCCAGCCAACGCCGTCGAGATCGTACTCGGCAAGATCCTTCCCCTCGGGGCGGTGTTTGCCGTCGACGTGGTGCTGATGGTGCTGCTCGCCGGCGCCGTGCTGCAAGTCTGGCCGGCCGGCAGTGTAATGTTGTTCGTGGTGATTTCTTCCTTCTACGTTCTGGTGTCGCTGTCGATGGGCCTGATCATTTCGGCGACCTCGCACACCGCCGCCGAAGCGGTGCAGAAGAGCGTGATTCTCAGCATCCCGCTGGTGCAGCTCAGCGGCTTCGCCTTTCCGACCCGCAACATGCCGTGGATCGTGCAATGGGTCGCCGAGCTGTTTCCCGCCACGCACTACATCCGCGTCAGCCGCGCCATCTACATGCGGGGCGAGGGCTTCCTGTCGCTGCTGCCGGAGTTGGCGCTATTGCTGCTGTTCGGGGTCATCCTGATGGCCTATGCGCTGCGTACCGTCGAGGCCCGCACATGAGCCGCGCGCCGGGCCGTTTTTGGTCCAACGTGTTGGCGGTCGCCTACAAGGAAGCCAGCATCATTCGTCACGATCGCGCCCTGGTCGGCACCGTGGTGGCACAGCCGGTGATGATGCTGCTGCTGTTCGGTCTGGCGCTGTCGAACAAGCCGGCCAACGTGCCCTGGGCGGTGCTCGATCGCAGCGACACGGCGCTGTCGCGGCGGCTGGTGCAGGAGATACAGGCCACCGGCTACTTCCTGCCGCCGCAGCGTGCCAGCGGCTATGAGCACGGCCGCGAGCTGCTACGCCGCGGTGAGGCGATGGCACTGGTAGTCATTCCGCACGACCTGCGGCGCCAGCTCGAGCGCGGGCAGCCGCGCATTCAGCTCTTGCTCGATGGTAGCGACCCGCTTTCGGCGGCGCGGGTGGGCGGCTACATCGCGCAGGTGGCGGCGGCGGTCGAAGTGTTGCCGGCGGCCGCGGCCGGGCCGCGGGCTGGTGAGTTGGACCTGCGCCAGCGCTTTTGGTTCAATCCCACTCTCAGTGATCGCGAGTTCTTCCTGGTAGCCTTGGCCGGCATGCTCTTGACGAATCTGTGTTTGTCGGCGACCGCGCTCGGCCTGGTGGGCGAGCGCGAAAGCGGCACCTACGAGCAGATGCTGGCGCTGCCGACCACGCCGCTGGAGATCGTGCTCGGTAAACTCGTGCCGTTCGTCGTCATTAGCTACGGCGTGCTGTTGTTTGCGATCGCCGGCGCCGGCCTCGGCTTCGGCCTGTGGCCGCAGGGTAACTGGCTGACGCTGTTGGTGGTCACCTTGCCGTTCGTGCTCGCCTCGCTAGCGGTGGGTGTGTTGGTATCCACGCTGGCGCACACCTCGGCGCAGGCGGTGTTCATCACCGTGTTCTTCATCATGCCGTCGTTCGTGCTCTCGGGCACGATGATTCCGTATCAGCTCATGCCGTCCGGCATCCGTGAACTGGGCGGACTATTTCCGCTGCGGTGGTATCAGATCATCTTGCGCCGCATCGGCGCCCGCGGTGCAGGGTTTAGCGAGGTGGCTTTGCCCGTGCTCGCGCTGCTGATCTTGTTCGCCGTCCTGCTCGCCACCATCCGCCGGCGCATGAAGCCGCGGCTGAGCTGAGCGCCAGCCTGCCGATGCTCTGGAGCAAGAGGACTAGCCATGGTCGCGCGCTGTCACCACTAGTGGTCCTCGCTCAAGGAAGAGAGGGTCTTCAGGAAGTCGTGTGGGTAGAAGATGGGTTCGTCCCGGCGCTCCCGACGGCGCTTCAGATCAGGACAGGTTCCTTTGATCTGCGTTGATGACCCGATACCTTCGATCGTTGCGACGCGGCGCAGGGCACTCATACATTGCGAGCCGGGCGCCACATTGGGCGCGGCGACAATGCCTTTCGACTCCTGGCGTTTTGCAAAGGCATATTTCGACTAGGAATACTGGATTTCGACCCTCACGCGCTTTATGATTGCTTCGACCTGACGACCAGTAAATGAACGTTCTTCGACCTTAGTAGGGAACTCTCGACCATGGCCACGAAAGATCAGCAGGCTTCGACCTTCCAGGACGAGAGTCCCCCGGCCGCCGCCCGCCTGGTGGGCTCTGCCGCGCTCGTATACCAGCTCGGCATCCCGGCGCCCGTCCGCCATCGATCCTGCGTCTCAAGCCAGTACGTCAAGGGCAGTCAGCGCGTCGAGGCGGCTTGGGCGGTCTTCGACAAACGGTACTGGCCCGGCGACGACCTGATTGACCATCTCAACTTCGCCTTGCGCCACGAACCGCTCGACCTGCTTGTTCTCAAGCGCGTGTTCGAGGCCCTGCCGCCACCCGCCATTTATGCGATCGCCCGCGGCGCGCCGAAAAGCGCGTCGCTGCGGCGGGCGTGGTACCTCTACGAAACGTTGACCGGCCGGATGCTGGATGCCGAGGACGCCGGCCGAGCAACCGCCATCGTCGATCTCCTCGATCCCAAGGCGTATTTCACATCGAGCCCGCAACTCTCGAAGCGCCACCGCGTGCGCGACAATCTGCTCGGGAACGCCCGCTATTGTCCGGTCATCCGGCGTACGCCGGCGCTGGAAAAGTTCATCGAGCTGGACCTTGCGGCCAAAGCAGGGGAAATTGTTGGGCATACCGGCGCTCACCTCATCGCCCGCGCGGCCAGTTTCATGTTGCTGGCAGACAGCCGGGCGAGCTTCGAGATTGAAGGAGAGCGTGCACCGCGAAACCGGCTGGAGCGGTGGGGCCGCGCCGTGTTGCAGGCCGGCAAGCACGATCTGACCCTGCCGGAGATCATCCGCCTGCACGGGGCGTTCATCGAGGATACGCGCTTCATCCATGCGGGCTTGAGGCCCGACAGTGTCTTTCTGGGTGAACGTGACCACACGGGCGACCCTTTGCCGGAATTTATCGGCGCGCGCCCTGGCGATCTCCAAGGCCTGATGCGCGGTATGCTGGAAGCGAACGACCGGATGCGACACAGCGGCATGGACCCCGTACTGCAAGCCGCCGCCACGGCGTTTGGCTTCGTGTATATCCATCCGTTCCAGGACGGAAACGGACGCCTGCATCGCTGCCTCATCCATCACGTCCTCGCCGAGCGCAGGTTCACGCCGCCAGGCATGGTCTTTCCGGTTTCGTCGGTCATGCTTGACCGCATCGATGATTACCGGCGCACGCTACAAGCGCACACGGGGCCACTGCTGCCGTTCATTGACTGGCGTGCGACAGCCGAGCGCAACGTCGAGGTCCTCAACGATACCGCAGACATGTACCGATACTTCGACTGCACGGCTGCGGCCGAGTTTCTCTTCGCTTGCGTCCGGCGCACGGTTGAAGACGATCTGCCGCGCGAGATCGACTACCTTCGCCGCCACGACGAGGCCCTCCGGCGCATCATGGATGCGGTTGAGATGCCGGACCGTCTCGCGGAGAACCTCGTCATGTTCATCCGGCAAAACCACGGCTGTCTGCCCACGAGGCGCCGCAAGAGCGAATTCCAGAAGCTCCGCGATGACGAAGTAGCCCTGATCGAGAAGATCGTGAACGATGCCTTTAGCGGCTTCGAAGAATCCAGGAGCAGCCTGAATGGCCGGAGCGATGTCCCAGACCAATCCTTTTGACCTTCGCGAGTGGCTCGAATCAAGCTCACCCAGCGCATGTGAACTCCGACCGGTCCCCCTTCGGCTGTCAGTCTCACGGGTTGAGGCAGAAGTTGTTGTTCGTTACTGACACCACGTGCGCGCTATGAATGTCGTTGCATAACCCAATCGGGCTTCGTAGAGGTTAGGCATGAGGACCCCCCGCCGGCTGGCGCTGAGTGCAGCCACCGCCTGGCTCGGAGCTGTGCTCGCAGTGGCGGTGGCCGCCGAGCCGCCCGGCAAGGATCGCCAGCCGCCGCGGCCACCGATGGTTGCCGGGGAGTTGCTGGTGCGGCTGCGCTCTGACTTTCCGGAATGCGCACACTGTCTGGTGGCCAGCGGCAGAGGGCTGACGACCACGACGGGCACGCGTATTCTCGATCAGGTGCGGCTGAAGCACGGCATCACGCAGATGGAGCCGGTGTTCGGTGGGGTGCATGCGGGCGCGCGACGCCAGGCGGCGCAGCGGCGCTTCGGGGCCAAGGCGGGAGGTGGTGGTGCGGCAGCAACGAACTTGTCCCAGATCTATCTGGTGCGCGTGGATCCGAAGGCCGATGTGTTGAAAGTGGCGGCTGACTTCCGGCGCGACCCCAACGTGGTGTCGGCCGAGCCGAACTATCTGTACTCGATCAAGTCGACAGGTGACCTCAGTCCGGAAGTGAACCTCGCGCCAAGGCGCAAAGCCGCAAAGCAGAGTACGGTCTCCGAAGAGGCGTCGCCAGCA
>JACQVA010000191.1 GCA_016210005.1 Deltaproteobacteria bacterium
AACCAACCCCGCCGCTTCCACCACCGCCGTCACGCATGTACGTCTACCGCAATCCAACCTCCGTGTCCAGAGGCCACAAGTCGGGCAGGGTCAGATCCGGGAGAAGGAAACCCTCGTGCGATACGCCACCGCAATTCCCAAAATGGCGTACTCCGGCGCTGTCATCTGGTCGAAATGCCGCCGTCAACGGGGATTACCGCCCCGGTGAGGTAGGCGCCGGCACGCGAGGCCAAGAAGATCGCCGCGCCGGCCATGTCCTCGGGCTCGCCGATGCGGCCGAGCGGGCAGGAAGCGACGATGGCGTCGCGAAAGCGGGTGAGCGTCTCTGCCATCATCTTGCTCTCGAACGGCCCCGGCGCGATGGCGTTGACCGTGATGCGCTGCGGCGCCAGCCGCATGGCGAGCACGCGCGTGAGATGATGCACGGCCGCCTTGCTGGCCGAGTAGGCGTAGGTTTCCAGCAGCGGCACCCGCAAGCCGTCGATCGAGCCGATGTTAATGACGCGTGCGGGATCACCCGGCTGCGCCGCCCGTTCCAACAACGGAACCAGGGCGCGGGTGAGATGAAAGACCCCCTTCAGGTTGAGCGCCAGCACCTTGTCCCAGGCCGAGTCGGGAAACTCGGCCAGCGGCGCGCCCCAGTTAGCGCCGGCGTTGTTGACGAGGATGTGCAGCGCCGATTCCCGCGCCGCCAGCTCCTCGGCCAGCCGGTTGGCTTCGGCCTCGGTCGACAAGTCTGCGGGTAGTGACAAGCAGGTACCGTAATGTGACAGCTCGCCGGCAACCTGGTCGCACACCGCTTGCTTGCGCGACGAGATGTACACCTTGGCGCCGTTCTCGACGAAACCGCGCGCGATCATCAGGCCGATGCCGCGCGAACCGCCCGTCACCAGCGCCACTTTGCCGCGAATCGAAAATAGGTCTTTCACCAGTTGCCCTCCTCGAACATGGCGTCGAGCTTGGCGGCCCGCCGCCGTAAGAACTCGCGTTGCTCCGGGTGCGTCACGATGTAGAGGTCGCCGCGATCGATGGCGCGCACCACTCGCCGGCCAACTTCTTCGGGCTGGATGACGCCACCTTTCAGGCCGTCGGCGGGAACCTCAGCCGGCGGGTTGCTCTCGGCGACGGGTGCATCCTGGCCGGGGTTGCGCAGACGTTTTGGGCGCATGCGCATCGAGTTGGCGTTGATGTCGGTCGCCACGATCATCGGGCACAACACGCTGACGCCGATGCCGTGCGGCTTCAGCTCGCGCTGCAATGCTTCGCTCAACCCGACCACGGCGAACTTCGAGGCGCAGTAGATCCCCAGCCATTGCATACCGACCAGCCCGGCCATCGAAGCGGTGTTGACGATGTGACCGCCGGCGCCTTGCTCGATCAACAGCGGCACGAAGGTCTCCACCCCGTGCACCACGCCCCAGAAGTTCACCCCCATGGTGAACTCCCAGTCTTGGTGGGTGGCTTGCCGCACCTCGCCGAAGATGGCGATGCCGGCATTGTTGCAGACGATGTGAACCGCGCCGAAGCGCCGGCGCGCCGCCTCGGCGAGCGCGCCGATACTGGCGAGCTGAGTGACGTCGGTGGCGACACCGAGCACCTGCGCGCCCGCGGCCGTGAGCTCGCCGGTGGCGCGGGCCAGCGCCGCCTCATCGAGGTCGGCGAGCACCAGCTTGGCACCGCGCGCGGCAAACGCGCGCGCCATCGCCATACCGATACCGCCCGCACCGCCGGTGATGACCGCAACCCGGTCACGAAATGCATCCATAAGCCACCTTCTCCGTGTGCCGCTAAGCTGAGCGCGAGATAATCTGCCGCGGCCTCACGCGGCACGCAATGACCTCGGCGCCGAGTAGCACGGTGCGCCCGTGAGCCGCAAACGCTCGCGCGCGCACCCCGCAAGTGCTGTGCACAAGATCATCGACAGTGAAAAATTTTCGCCACTGCGTTTTTTTCTTGCCAGCTTCTCGCGCGCTGTGGTAAACGCGCGTCCGAACGTGGCAGCAGGTGATCAACCAACAACGAGCAAGGGGGATTCTATGCGGACAGGGTTGAGGGCGTCGGCGGTTGCGCTGGCGCTGCTGGGGATGATTGCCATGGCGGCGCGGCCGGCGGGGGCGCTGTGCTGGTACTGGTGGGACGGGTGCTCGTACACCAAGACCAACTACCCGATCGTGTTGGCGCACGGCATGGCCGGCTTCGACGAGCTGTTTGGGGTCTACGAGTACTGGTACAACATTCCGTGGGCATTGCAGGACGGCGGCGCGAAGGTCTACGTCACGCAAGTCAGTCAGTTCAACCAGACCGAGCAACGCGGCGAGCAGTTGCTGGCCCAGGTCAAGCAGATCATCGCGGTCAGCGGCAAAGCCAAGGTACACTTGATCGGCCACAGCCACGGCGGGCTCGACGTGCGCTACGTCGCCGCGGTGCGCCCGGACCTGGTGGCCTCCGTCACCAGCGTCGGTAGCCCGCACAAGGGCGCCGACTTGGCCAACTACTTGCGCAGCCATGTCTCGGGCGGGTCGTTCACTGAAGACGTGCTGGCCTACTTCGCCAACTCGCTCGGCACCGTGCTCGGGTTGCTCTCCGGCAGCAGCAATCCGCAGGACGCCGTGGCCGCGCTCGACTCGCTGACGAGCACGGGTCTGGCAGCGTTCAACGCCAAGTATCCGCGCGGCGTACCGACCACTGCTTGCGGCAGCGGCGCCGCCAGCGTCGGTGGTGTGCGCTACTACTCGTGGTCGGGTACGGGCATACTGACCAACGCGCTCGATGTCTCCGACCCGGCCTTGGGGCTGTCTTCGTTCTTCTACAGCGAGGCCAACGACGGGCTGGTCGGCCGTTGCAGCTCGCACCTGGGCACCGTGCTGCGCGACAACTACTTTATGAATCACCTCGATGAGGTGAACCAGGTGCTCGGGCTGACTTCAGCCTTTGAAAGCGATCCCAAGACGGTCTTCCGCGCTCACGCCAATCGGCTGAAGAACGCGGGGCTCTAGAAAAAGGGGGGTGCCGGAGCCGCGCCTTGCGCGCGACTCCGGCACGAGAGCCGCCCCGGTACAGTTCATTACCGCGGTATCAGCAGGCACCCAGGCATTACCGCGATGTCACGGCTCCGGCGCCAGCTTGTAGCCTTAATTGCGATGGCGGCCGCCATCGCTTTGATGCTCGCTGGTGCCCGGCTGCTACGATCTACCAACCAGCGCTCGTCACAACTTGTCAGGTCCGAGAGCGCCTCGGCACGCCCGGCGCATATGGCGCGCCGGCCGCTGGCAGCCGCGCGCTCGGCGCCGTTGCGTGAGCGCCCCACGCCGGAGCCTGAGCAGCCCCCGGCGCAGCTGCCGGCTTCGCTGCAAGGAACCGAGGTCGACGGCTGGCTCGGCGTGGATGAGAACGGGCATCTGGTCGTCACGCCGGGCCTGCGCTGGTTCTTCGATTACTTCTTGAGCGCCAGCGGTGAGGAGTCGCCGGCTCGCCTGCGTAGCCGGCTCGTCACCGAAATCGAAAAGCGACTGCCGCCAAGCGGGGCGGGCGAGGCGGTGGCGCTGCTCGATCGTTATCTCTCGTACCGCGAGCAGGTGCGGGCGCTGGCGCAAGCGGGTGCAGCCGAGGAGCTGGAGCAACGCCTCGACGAGTTACATCGGATTCGCGTGGACACCTTCGGCGAGGCGGATGCCACGGCCCTGTTCGGCGAGGAGGAAACCGTCCAGCGACTCGACGTGCAGCGGCGCCGGGTGCTGGCGGACACCACGCTGGCGCCGGCGGAGCGCGAGCGCCAGCTAGCCGAGCTCGAGCAACAACTGCCCGAGCCGATTAGCAGCGGGCGGCGCGAAGCACTGGCGGTGCTGGCGCTCGGCCGCGAAGAGCAGCAACTGCGCGAGGCGGGAGCGTCAGCCGACGAAGTTCGGGCACTGCGCGAGCAGCATTTCGGACGCGACGCCGCCGAGCGACTGGACGCGCTCGATCGCGAAGAAGCCGAGTGGCGGCGCCGGCTGGATGACTACCGTACCGAGAAACATCGCCTCGATACCGATGCCACGCTGACGGCCGCAGCGCGGGAGCAAGCGCTGGCGGCCCTGCGCGCCGAGCATTTCAGCGCCGAAGAGCAGTTGCGGGTGGAAGCACTCGATCGGATGGAGGCCGTAAGCCCGTAAGCCGAAAGGCCCACAATCCGCCCGCAGATCCCGCTCGATGAACTAGCCGAGCGGTCAGCAGACAGAGAACATATCCGTCGAGCCACCGCGGCGTGACCTTCGTCAAGTTGACGCATGACCGAATCCAGGCGGGGCTGCCTGTCGCGCCGTGCTAGAGGTAGTCAATGGATGAGGTCCGGCATCGTGCCGGCTCTTCGTGCTCGGGTATTCGGAGGGAATATGAGGCAAAGATGGCCTGTCCGACTACTTGTGATGCCGGCGCTCGTTGCAACTCAGTTGCTGCTGATGTCTGCAGGCGGGTGGCGACGCCCCACGGTGCAGGCGCAGCCCTCCGAGGAGGCCGACCTGGTCCTGCTGAACGGCAAGATCATCACCGTCGACGCCACCGACTCCATCGCGCAGGCAGTCGCCGTCAAGGACGGTCTGATCTCCAAGGTGGGGTCGAACTTGCAGGTGCGGGCGCTGGCTGGGCGCGGGACCAAGCTCATGTTCCTCAATGGCAAGACGGTTACGCCGGGGTTGATCGACGCGCACAACCACCTCGCCGTCTATGGTCAGGTGGAGCACGATTTCGTCAACCTGCGCCCACCGGTAGACTCGATCGCCGAGATTGTGGCGCTCATCGCCGAGCGCGTCGGCCAGGTGCAACCGGGCGAATGGGTCATTGGCGACGGCTTCTTCACCTTGACCGATGGGCGCGTCCCCACCCGTTGGGACATCGACCCGGTGTCACCCAACAATCCGGTCTTCCTCAACAGCATCGGCGGCCACTTCGCCACGGCTAACAGTCAAGCCCTGGCCATTGCCGGCATCGATGCCGATACGCCGAACCCGGTTGGTGGCATCATCGAGAAGCACCCGGAAACGGGCCAGCCCACCGGGCGGCTGTGGAACCATCCGGCGATGGATCTGGTGCGGGCGTATTTCCCGCCGCTCACGGTCGAGGGCCTGGTAGCCGCCATCAAGTTCGCCCAGGACCGATTTGTCGCGGAGGGGATCACCACCTTCGAGGACGTGAACACCCGCGGCTTGGTGCGCTTGCAGGCCTATGAACAGGCGGAGGACGAGCTGAAGCTGCGCGGCTACTTGCTGTTCACCATCGAGCGGGCACAGGATGCGGCCATCGCGATCCAGCAAACGCATGTGTTCGCGCGCCCGATGCTGGCATACGGCGGCAGCAAGTTCCTACTCGACGGGCAGGCACCGACCTCGTACACCTACGAGCCACATCCCGGACCTTCGTACGACCTGCCCACCTGGGATCCCGACACGCTGAAGGCCGTGGTAAAGCGTCTCCACCAGGCCGGGCATCAGATTGCCTTTCACGTCATGGGCGACCGCGCCATCGACCTGGCGCTCGACGCGATCGAAGAGGCGCTCATTGAAACCCCGCGCGCCGATCACCGGCACCGCCTCGAACATGCCGCCATCCCCACCGCCGCGGCAATCGAACGCATCAAGAGACTGGGGGTAGTGGTGTCAACGCAGCCCCATGTCCTCTACGAAAGCGGCGAGTCATTGGTCAGCACCTGGGGGCCCGAGCGCGCGGAGCGGCTCATGCCGCTGCGGAGCTTCTTGGACCAAGGCATAGGGCTCGCGCTCGGGTCGGACTTTCCCACCGTGCCGGAACTGTCGCCGCAGCTGACGCTGTGGGCAGCGGTGACGCGCCAGATCAAGAGCGGTGCGGTGCTGACGCCGAATGAGCGGATCACGATCCGCGAAGCGTTGCGCGCCCACACCATGGGATCGGCTTACGCGGCATTTGAAGACAACCTCAAGGGCTCGATTGAGGAGGGCAAGTTCGCGGATTTCGACGTGTGGTCGGGGGATCTGTACTCGGTCGCGGCAGATCAGATCCGCAATCTGAAGACCGTCGCCACGATCATCGGCGGCAAGATCGTGTACCTGGCCGGTGATGTGAGCGGGGACGGTGTGGTGCGTACCGACGATCTGGTCCAGCTGTTGCGCTTCCTGTTGCAGCTCGATGAGCCGTCGGAGGCCCAGCAGATCGCCGCCGACGTCAACGCGGACAACGTGCTCGACATGGCCGACGTGCCCACCATGATCGCGGCCATGTTTGGGGCAGTCTGATGCCAACACGACCGCGTGGCTTCCGGCCGGGTGCGAGCCGCGGGATCAGGGCTCACGGCGCGCAGATGAGCGTAATTGTATCGTAGCGGGGTTGGCGGGCGCGGCTCCACCCGAAAGACGGCGGCCTACCGGCCAGGAGCGAGCCAGGGGATCAGGGCGCGGACCTTGGCCCCGGCCTTCTCGATCGGGTGATTCTCGGCTTCCCGGCGCAGCTCCTTGAAGTGTGGCATGCCGCAGCGGTACTCGGTGATCCATTCATCGGCGAACTTGCCGCTTTGGATGTCGGCCAGGATCTGCTTCATCGCCTGGCGCGCCTGCGGGCCGATGACCTGCTTGCCCCGGGTCATGTCTCCGTACTCGGCGGTGTTGCTGATCAAGGAGTGCATGCCAGCGATGCCGCGCTCGTAAATGAGATCGGCGATGAGCTTGACCTCGTGCACACACTCGAAGTACGCCATTTCGGGCGCGTAGCCGGCGGCCGTCAGAGTTTCGAAGCCGGCGCGAATCAGCTCGGTCAGCCCGCCGCAGAGCACGGATTGCTCGCCGAAGAGATCGGTCTCCGTCTCTTCCTTGAAGCTGGTTTCGATCACTGCGGCGCGGGTAGCGCCGATGCCCTTGGCGTAGGCCAGGGCGACTTGCTTGGTGTCGCGTGAGGGGTCCCGGTGCAGCGCGAGCAGGCAAGGAACGCCGCGGCCTTTCTGGAATTCGCTGCGGACCTGATGCCCCGGTCCTTTTGGGGCCACCATGAAGACGTTGACGCCGGCCGGCGGCACGATCTGCCCGAAGCGGATGTTGAAGCCATGGGCGAAGGCCAGGTACTTGCCGTCGCGCAGGCCAGGGGCGATGTCGCGCTGGTAGATCTCGCCGCCTTGCTCGTCCGGCAGCAGCACCATGATCACGTCGGCCGCCTGCGCCGCAGCGGCCGTTTCCATCACCGGCAGCCCGGCCGCAGCTGCTTTCGCCCACGAGCCGCCGTCGCGCCGCAGCCCGACGACCACGTCAAGATTGCTGTCGCGCAGGTTGTTGGCGTGGGCGTGGCCTTGGCTGCCGTATCCGATAACCGCGATCTTCTTGCCGTGGAGGAACTGAAGATCGGCGTCGCTGTCGGAATAAACGTTCAGGCCGCCTTCTCCTTGTCCTCACTTTCAGTGAGGAGCTGCACGCCCCGGTGCATGGCGACCTTGCCGGTGCGGGCGATCTCCTTGATGCCGATCGGACGCAGCAACTCGATGATGGCGTTGATCTTCTCCTCGTCACCGGTGAGCTCGACGATGTAGCCCTGGGGGCCGACGTCGATCACCTTGGCGCGGAAGATGTCGACGATATTCATCACCTCGGCCCGGGTCTTTTCACTGGCGCTAACCTTGATCAGGGCCAACTCGCGCTCGACGTGCTTGGTTTCGAGGAAGTCGATGACCTTGATGACGCTGATCTGCTTGTTGAGTTGTTTGGTGATTTGTTCGAGCACCTTATCGTCGCCGCGTGTCACCAGCGTCAGCCGCGACACGGTGGGGTCGAGCGTTTCGGCGACTGTCAGGCTCTCGATGTTGAACCCGCGCCCGCTGAACAACCCGGCGATGCGGGAGAGGACGCCGAATTCGTTCTCGACCAAAACAGAGATGGTGTGGCGCATGGGGGCTCAGTGAGAACGGTGTTTGTTGAGGATCTCGGCGATATGGTCCTTACCTGCTAGTTTGAGTTTCTGCAGCCGCTTCTTCTCCACCTCTTCTTCGGGGGTGAGGTAGTGTTTGTGCTGATAGGTGGCGAGCTGCTTTTCGAGCGCGAGGTGTTCCTCGTAGTAACGGCGCAGCTCGGCGTCCGTTTCCAGCAGGCTGCGAATCAATTCTTCCTCGTGTTTCTCCATGTCTCATCTCCGGCGGCAGGTGGCCGGAACCTAGCGCGCGCTCCCGTTGCTGTCAATGCAACTGATTCGGCGTAACTCCCGGCATTTTCGTGGCTTAACCAGCCTTGCGCTCGGCCTCCGAGGGCCGTGCGTAGTGCGGCTCCAGACTCGCCAATGCATCATCGACGCCGGCGCTGAGCCGCTCCCAGCCCATCTGCGCCACCACCGCGCCGGCCGGAGGGGCTTGGTCCAATGACATAAGCGTGGCCCCGTCGCCGAACAGCTCGCGCAAGCGATCGCCGAACGGCTCGACGCCATCGCCGATGAAAGTGCACGGCGAGGTGATGATCCGCGGCAGCTGTTGCGGAGTGACAACCTGTGCCGGCACGCACTCGACGAGCCCACCGTTGCGCCAATAAAAGGCGGCGGCGTAGAGTTCGCCTTTACGCGCATCGAGGATGCTGCACACGGTGCCGTCACGCGGCCCCGCGGCGCGTGCCAGCGCCGCCAATGTCGGGACCGCTACAATTCGGGCACGGTTGGCGTAGGCCAGCCCCTTGGCCGTGCCGAGGCCGATGCGCAGCCCGGTGAACGAACCCGGACCGGCTGAGACTGCTACGGCCCCGACATCACTCATCGTGATGCCAGCAGCAGACAAAACCTCCGCGATCAGCGGGATGAGCGTCGGCGCGTGACTGCTTTCGGTGCGCCGGGTGCGCTCGGCGACGGCCTCGGCGTCGCGAGCAATACCAACACTCGCTGTCCAAGTGGCCGTATCAATTCCGAGTAGCCACACCGCCGAACTCGCAAGCGCCGTAGCTTACGCAGTGCCGGACTTCACCGCTTCAGCCTTGCAGCACGCGGGTGAGGTCGTTGTAGAAAGCAAACAGCATGAGGGCAATCAGCACGAACAGGCCCACCTGTTGCGCCAGCTCACGGTAGCGCAGCTCAATCGGCCGGCCCAGCAGCGCCTCGATGGCGAAGAAGAACAAGTGTCCGCCGTCGAGCACCGGAATCGGTAACAGGTTCAGTACCCCTAGGTTGATGCTGATCACGGCCGTGAACATCAGCAGAAACTCGATTCCCATCGACGCCTGACGGCCGGCTTGGCGGACGATCTCGATCGGCCCGCCGATCTCGCGGGTCGGAATCTTGCCGGCGACCATCTTGGCGAGGCCGACCAGGATGGTGCCGGTCCAGACCACGGTCTGCTCCCCGGCCATTCCGATGGCTTCGAGCGTGCCGACATTGCTCACGTCGACGCCCGGCTCGATACCGATGAGATAGACCTGGCCTTCGAGTTCCTCGCCGAACATCGTCCGGTTGGGGACCTCTTTGGGTGTGACTGTGATCTGGCGTTGCTCGCCGGCGCGAGCGATGGTCAGCGTCAGCGTGCGCCCGCCGCTTTGACGAATGGCCTGCGAGAGTTCCTCCCAGGTGGTCACGTTGCGCTCGCCGACCGCGCGCACCACATCGCCAACCTCCAGCCCGGCTTGGACGGCCGGCATGTTGGGCGAGAGGCCGCCGATCTTGGCCTGGTTGCTCGGCGTGCGTACGCCGAAGGCGACGAAAGTGACGCAGAAGATGACGAAGGCAAAGAAGAGGTTGGTGGCCGGCCCGGCGAAGACGATGGCGAAGCGGCGACTCACCGGCTTGTGCGAGAACGACACCAGCTTCCTGGCTTCGTCCAATTCCTCGTCCGAGTCCTCGCCCTCCATCTTGACGTAGCCACCGAGCGGAATCGCGCTGAGTTGGTAGTCGGTGTCGCCGCGGCGCCAACCGAACAACCGCGGGCCGAACCCGATGGAAAAGCGCAGCACTCGCACTCCAACGCGCTTGGCGACCAGGAAGTGACCGAGTTCATGGACCAGGATGAGAAAACCCAAAACGATTACAGCGGGCAAAAGGCTGGCGAGCATTGCAACTCCTCAGTCCCCTCTAACGATACAGGTTGACGTAATAGTATAGCAGCGCCACCGGGAACACCAGGCTGTCGATGCGATCGAGCACCCCACCGTGTCCGGGGAAGAGCCAGCCCGACTCCTTGGTGGTGAAGGTCCGCTTCATCATCGACTCGCACAGGTCACCCACCTGTCCCAGTACACCGGCGGCCACGGCGATCACCAGGGCCTCGGCCCAACTCAACTCGGGCAGCACAACCAGCTTGGCCATGCCTCCGCCGAGGGCGTTGCCGGCCAGAATGCCGAGTGCGCCCTCAACGGTCTTTCCGGGGCTCACCCGCGGCATCAGCTTGTGCCGGCCAGCGGCGCGCCCGACGAAGTAACCGCTGCTGTCGCCGGCCATCGCGACCGCGAGCAGGAAGATGACCCAGTACGGCCCCTGCGGCTCACGCCAGAGCCAGATGAAGTAGGGCAACAGCACGCCGACGTAGGCCGCTCCGAGAAAAGTGAACCCGAGGTCAGCCAGGCCTTTCTCGAAATCGGGGCGGGCCAGCAGGGTCCAGCTCAGGCCCACCACCAACGCGATGACCATCGCCATGGCCACCCACTCGGGGCTGGCGGACGCCATCGCGCCGACGAACATCCAACCCATTGCGATGCCGAACACTCGATTGCCAAGTTGGGCGGGGAAGGCCATGGCGAAGTACTCGACCACGCCGAAGGCGGCAATCCCGCCCACCACCGCGGCGAACAGCCACGGCGGAGCGTAGAGAATGACCACGATCAGCAGCGGGATGACGACGCCGGCAGTCGCAAGCCTAGCGCGCAGCACGCAGCCGTTCCCTTTGCTCGCCGGACTGGGCCACGCGCCCAAAGCGGCGCTCGCGCTGCTGGTACTCGGCCAGCGCCTGGCAGAACTCCCGCTCGCGGAAGTCCGGCCACAGCGTCTCGGTGATGTAAATCTCGCTGTAAGCGATCTGCCACAGGTAGAAGTTGGAGACCCGCATCTCGCCGCTGGTCCGAATCAGCAGATCGGGGTCGGGAATACCTACCGTACTGAGATGCTCACTGATCATGGTTTCATCAATCCGGTCGGGCTCGAGCCGCCCGGCGGCGCACTCGTGCGCCAGAGCTTGCGCCGCCTGCACGATGTCGGCGCGGGCGCCGTAACTGACGGCAAGGATGACGGTCATGCCGCGGTTGTTCTTGGTGGCTTCGATATCCTCGGACAGGTAGCGTTGCACGGCGGCGGGCAGGCGGGACCTGTCGCCGATCGCAATCAGGCGGATGTCGCGCTCTATCATCTTCTTGAGTTCGGTGCGCAGGTAACGCCGCAGCAACCCCATCAGGGCGCTGACCTCGCTGCGAGGCCGCTGCCAGTTCTCGGTGGAGAAGGCGTACAGACTGAGGTACTCGATACCGAGGTCGCGGGCCGCTTCGACCACGGCGCGCACCGAGTCCTTGCCGCACTTGTGCCCTTCGACGCGACTGAGGCCACGCTGCTGCGCCCAGCGCCCGTTACCGTCCATGATGATCGCGACGTGGCGGGGCAGACGCGCCATATCCAACTCGGGGCGCTCGATCACGGGTTCAGACCTCCAGGATCTCGGCTTCCTTGGTCTTCAACGCCTTGTCGACACGTTCGATGTAGTCGGTGGTGATCTGCTGCACCCTCTCCTGCGCGCGGCGCAGATCGTCCTCGGTGATTTCCTTGTCCTTTTCGAGCACCTTGAGCATGTCGATGGCGTCGCGGCGGTGATTGCGCATCGAGACGCGGAACTCTTCGGTCACTTTGTGGATGTGTTTGACCAGCTCCTTGCGACGCTCGGCGGTCAGTTCGGGTATGGGGATGCGGATGATCTTGCCGTCGTTGAGCGGGTTGAGGCCGAGATCGGACTGTTGGATGGCGCGCTCGATCTCGTGCAGGGCTCCCTTGTCATAGGGCTGGAGCACCAGCAGCCGCGCCTCCGGCACGTTGATGCCGGCGAGCTGGTTGAGCGGGGTCTTCGTGCCGTAGTACTCGACCATGATGCCGTCGAGCAGAGAGGCCGCTGCCCGCCCGGTGCGGGTGCGCCCGAACTCGCGCCGCAGCGAGCCGAGCGTGTGCTCCATTTCCTTGCGTAGTTCTTCGATAATATCTTCAATCATCACCGCACAATGGTGCCGACCGCCTCGCCGGCCACCACCCTCTTGATGTTGCCGCGGGTTGAGAGGTTGAACACCACGATCGGCAGTTGGCTTTCCTTGCACAGGGAGAAGGCCGTGGCGTCCATGACCTTGAGTTCTTTGCTGAGACACTCCAGGTAGGTCAACTCGGTGAAGCGTTTGGCCTCGGGGTGCGTGCGCGGATCGGCGTCATAGATGGCGTCGACGTTGGTGGCCTTGAGCATCACCTCGGCTCCGATTTCCGCGGCCCGCAAGCTGGCGGCGGTATCGGTGGTGAAGAAGGGGTTGCCGGTGCCGCCTGCAAAGATGACGACACGGCCCTTCTCCAAGTGGCGCGTGGCGCGGCGACGGATGTAGGGTTCGGCGACCTGCTGCATTTCGATCGCCGACATCACCCGCGTCTGGACCGCGCGGCGCTCGAGCGCGTCTTGTAGTGCCAGGGCGTTGAAGATGGTGGCCAGCATGCCCATGTAATCGGCGGTGGCCCGGTCCATGCCGCGGCTGGTACCGGCCACGCCGCGGAAGATGTTGCCGCCGCCGATGACGATGGCGATCTCGGCCCCGAGGGCGCGAACCTCTTCGAGCTCGGCAGCAATGTCTGCCAGCACCCCCGTATCTATGCCGAACTCTTGCTGGCCGAGCAGGGCCTCACCGCTCAGTTTGAGCAGCACGCGCCGGTAGCGCAGAGCGCCGGCCGGCGGCGTAGCGGCAATTCGGCCAGGCGCGGCAGCCACGGATTACGCCGCCTGCTCGGCCTGCTCCCCGAGCTGGAAGCGCGCGAAGCGCTGAACCGTCAGCGAGCCGCCCACCCGCTTGACCACCTCGGCAAGCCAGGCACTGACCGCACGGTCGGGGTCTTTGATGAACGGCTGCTCGAGTAGGCACACGTCCTTGAAGAACTTCTCGAGTTTGCCGGCCACCATCTTGTCGATCACCGGCTCGGGTTTGCCGGAGCCGGCGGCTTGTGCCCGGTAGATGGCGCGCTCGCTGTCGAGCACCTCGGCCGTCACTTGCTCGCGGCGTACGTAGCGCGGATTGGCGGCGGCCACTTGCATGGCAAGGTCACGAATCAGCATCGGACCGTCCGGGGCCGTGGTGATGGCGCCCTGGCCGGTCACTTCAATCAGCACTCCGATCTTGCCGCCGGCGTGGATATACGAGCCGATGATGCCGCTGGCGCCGGCGCTCGCGGCCGGGGCGAAGCGAACCGCACGACGCACGACGATGTTCTCGCCGGTCTTGGCGATCGCCGCGGTGATCAACTCGCCCAAGTCGGCCTCCGGCCCCTGGGCCAGCACCCGCGCGGCCACCTGCTGAGCTAGCCCCTGAAACTCGGGCGTGCGGCCGACGAAATCGGTCTCGCAGTTCACTTCCACCATCGCACCGGCGGCATTGTCGGCGGCCGCCGCCGTTACCACCACTCCTTCACTAGCGACCCGGGTGGCGCGCTTGGCCGCCGCCGCCAGCCCTTTCTCGCGCAGGGACACAATTGCCTTTTCCAAGTCGCCGCCGGTGTCGGCCAGCGCGCGCTTGCAATCCATCATTCCGGCCCCGGTCTTCTCGCGTAGCTCGCGCACCAGGGCAGCGCTGACTTCGCTCACTGCACCATTCCCCCTTCGCTGGCGGCAGCCGCCGCCTCGTGCGCGGCGCTCTCGGCCGGCGCCTCGACGCTCTGCGCCTTGGCGCGCTCCTCGGCCAGCGCACGGCCTTCGAGTACGGCATCGGCGATCGCGGCACAGAACAGCCGAATCGCTCGGATGGCGTCGTCGTTGCCGGGAATCTTGTAGTCGATGATGTCCGGATCACAGTTCGTGTCCACCACCGACACCACCGGAACATGCAGCTTGTTGGCTTCCTTCACCGCGATCTCTTCCTTCGAGGGGTCGATGACGAAGAGAGTGTCGGGCAGCTTGCGCATGTTCTTGATCCCGCCTAGGGCGATCAGGAGCTTGTCGCGCTCGCGGGCGACGTTGAGCAGTTCCTTCTTGGTCAGGGCCTCGGCCATCTCCGGACTCTCGAGCGTCTCTTCGAGTTTCTTGAGCCGGTCGATGCTCTGCTTGATGGTCTGGAAATTGGTCAGCGTGCCGCCCAGCCAACGGGTGTTGACGTAGAACATGCCGCAGCGTTCGGCCTCTTCCTTGATCGCGTCCTGTGCCTGTTTCTTGGTGCCGACGAAGAGGACGTTGCCGCCTTGCGCCGCCAGGTCGCGGACGAAGTTGCAAGCGTTTTCGAACAGCTTCACCGTCTGCTGCAAGTCGATGATGTAGATGCCGTTGCGGGCGCCGAAGATGTAGGGTTTCATCTTCGGGTTCCAGCGGCTCGTCTGGTGGCCGAAGTGAACGCCGGCCTCCAGGAGCTGCTTCATGCTGACTTCCATAAATGGTCTCCTCTCCAAGGTCCGAGCCAGTCAGATAACAGAAAGGGAATTCGACAGGCAACCGGGGGCCCGGTCCTCACTGGTTCATCGAGTCGAGGAACTCCGAGTTGGTCTTGGAGTCCTCGATCTTGTCGATGATGAATTCCATGGCCTCGACCGGGTTGAGCTGCGCCAAGAGCTTGCGCAGAATCCAGACGCGGCTGAGGGTTTGTTGGCCGAGCAGCAGCTCTTCTTTGCGCGTGCCCGAGCGGTTGATGTCGATGGCGGGAAAGATGCGCTTGTCGACCAGGCGGCGATCGAGGTGGATTTCCATGTTGCCGGTGGCCTTGAACTCCTCGAAGATCACCTCGTCCATGCGGCTGCCGGTGTCGATCAGGGCCGTACCCATGATGGTCAGGCTGCCGCCGTCCTCGATGTTGCGGGCGGCGCCCAGGAACTTCTTGGGTTTGTGCAGGGCGTTGGAATCGACGCCGCCCGAGAGGATCTTCCCGCTCGGTGGCACCACGGTGTTGTAGGCCCGTGCCAACCGGGTGATGCTATCGAGCAGGATGACGACGTCGCGGCCGTGCTCGACCAGCCGTTTGGCCTTCTCGATGACCATCTCTGCGACCTGGACGTGGCGGGTGGCCGGTTCATCGAAGGTGGAGCTGATGACCTCCCCCTTGACCGACCGTTGCATGTCGGTGACTTCCTCCGGCCGTTCGTCGATCAGCAGCACGATCAGCACCACCTCCTTGTGGTTTTGCGTGATGCCGTGGGCGATGTGCTGCAGCATCATGGTCTTGCCCGTGCGCGGCGGCGCGACGATCAGACCGCGCGTGCCCTTGCCGATCGGGGTAAAAAGATCGATCAAGCGGCTGGTGAACTCCTTGGGGCTATGTTCGAGTTTGAGCTGTTCGTTGGGGTAGAGCGGCGTGAGGTTGTCGAAGAGGATCTTTTCGCGTGCCTTCTCCGGCTCCTCGTAGTTGATGGCCTCGACCTTGAGCAGCGCAAAGTAGCGCTCGCCCTCCTTCGGCGGCCGGATCTGGCCGGACACGACATCGCCCGTGCGCAGGTTGAAGCGGCGAATCTGGCTCGGGGAGATGTAGATGTCGTCGGGCCCCGGCAGGTAGTTGTAATCCGGGGCGCGTAGGAAGCCGAAGCCATCGGGCAAGATTTCGAGCACGCCCTCGCCGTAAACGTATCCGCTCTGTTCGGTTTGCGCTCCCAGGATGGCGAAGATCAGCTCCTGCTTGCGCATGTTGGCGGCGCCTTCAACATTGAAGTTCTTTGCGATCTGCGCCAGCTCGTTGATCTTCTTTTCCTTCAGTTCCTTGAGGTTGAGCGCGTTCTCGCGCGACGGTGGCGGGGCGCTCTCTTCCTCCGGGGTGACGATTTCGGGTGGAGGAGTAACCTGCACCGCGGGCTGCGAGCGCTGCGGCTGACCGCCATCGCCGCCGTGCTGGTGGCCGTGCGCCGAGTCGCCCCCGCGACGGCGGCGCTCCGGACGTGCTCCCCCGCCCTGCGCTCTTTGTCTTCCGACGGCTTCGTCGGCCATAAGTATGTTCCTCTCTTCTCCCAAAATCTCAGTTTGGAGATGCGCGGCGTGATATACGGGCTATGCCGAGGCGGGCGTCGTGCTCGGTGCCACTGAGCCTTGGCGCGTGTTGAGTCGCAACGGTACTGAAACCCCCCCGGCAAGTCAAGGGAGTGACACCCAAATGGTCAAGCAATTGCCGCAAGTCGTCGGGGAGAGGCGCCGAAATGCTCAGCACCTCGCCCGTCTGCGGATGGCGAAAGCTGACCGCCGCGGCGTGTAACGCTTGACGCTGCACGGGTATCCCCTCGGTTCGCCGGCCGCCGCCTCCATAAGTGGTGTCGCCGACTATGGGGTGGCCGATCGCTGCCAGGTGGACCCGGATCTGATGAGTGCGCCCGGTCTCTGGCCGTACGCGGAGCAGACTCGCCAGGCGACTCTGGCCGATGACTTCGTAGCCAGTAACCGCGGCCCGGCCGCTGGCGCGCACGCTCATGCGCTGGCGCTGCACAGGGTGGCGTCCGATCGGCCGCCTGATCTGACCCTGTTGTTGCCGTAATCTTCCCCACACCAAGGCGAGGTACTCCTTGTGCACCTCGCGCGACCGAAACAGCTCGGCCATGGCCGCGAGGGTGACGGCGTCTTTCGCGATCACCAGCGCCCCGGAGGTGTTCTTGTCCAACCGGTGGACGATGCCAGGGCGCAAGGGGTCGAGGTCGGCTGGTCGCCCCTGCCAGCGGTGCAGCAGTGCGCTCACCACGGTGCCCTGCCAGTTTCCGGGTGCCGGATGAACGACGAGGCCGGCCGGTTTGTTGATGACGAGCAGCCAATCGTCTTCGTACAGCACGTCGAGGGCGATGGCCTCGGGCTCCACGCCAACCGGTATCGGCGGCGGCGGCGCAGCCTGCACCGCCACACGTTGGCCGCAGCGCAGCAAGGCGCCTGGCTTTGCTGTCTTCCCATCTACGCGCACCCAGCCTTCGGTGATCAGCCGCTGCACTTGCGAACGGCTGCCCCAGGTTCCGAGCGCGGTGAGAAAGCGATCGAGCCGCTGGCGTGCGTTGGCGCGCTCGATGGTGGTGCAGAAAGCGGCAGCGGTCATTTCATGTACGCATCTCGCCTATGGTGAGCCGCAAGGTCGCATCGGCGCAGGCCGGTTCGTCACTAGGCTACGCTTGTGCCAGAGCGGCGCGCGCCGCGGCCACATCGCGCTCGATCTGCGCCGCCAGCGCTTGCGGGGTAGGAAACTTCTGCTCGCCGCGCAAGCGCCGGACGAAAGCCACTTCGAGCCGTTGGCGATACAAGCTCTCCTCGAAATCAAATATGTGGGCCTCGATGCTGCGGGTACGGTCTTCGAAGGTGGGGTTGAAGCCGATGTTAGCGATGCCGGCAAACCACTGGCCGCGGTGGCGTACGCGCACCGCGTATACCCCGTCGGGCGGCACCATGGCGTAGCGCACCCGCAAGTTGGCGGTCGGAAAGCCGATGCTGCGCCCACGGTGATGCCCGTGGATCACACGGCCGGCGATCGTGTGCGGCCGGCCGAGTAGCTGCTGCGCCAACTCCAGGTGTCCGGTGCGGATTGCCCGGCGCACTGCGCTGCTGCTCACCAGATGGTCGCCGGCCAGGATCGGCTCGACGATCTCGACCCCCACATCCAGCTCCGCGCCCAGCCGCCGCAACACCTCGGCATTGCCGGCCCGCGCGTGACCGAAGCTGACCCGGTGGCCGACCACTATCCGCTGCGCCCCCAGCCGGCCGCATACCAGGCGGCGGACGAAGTCTTCCGCGGTGATGTTGGAGAAGCGCTGGTTGAAGCGCTGCGCAATAATCACGTCCACACCGCACGCCGCGATCAGTTCGATTCGTTGGCGCAGGCTCATGATCAGCGCGGTCGCGTGCGTGGGGGCGAGGACGGCCGAGGGGTGCGGCCAAAAGGTAATGGCGATGGTTTGACCGCCTTGCTCACGGGCGGTGGCCACCGCCCGCCGCAGGATCACCTGATGCCCGCAGTGAACTCCGTCGAAGTTCCCCAGCGTCACCACGGGAGCGACAAAGCGCCGCTCCACGTGCTCGAGATGCCGCAGCACGAGCATAAATTGAGAGCAACCGATACCGCCGCGGCCGTCTGCCGCCGCCGTCAATCACTCAGGGCTTGCAGCTTCTGCCGGCCGCGCTCGGCTTCCTCCGACTTCGGATGATCGCTGACCAACTTCTGCAACACCAGCTTGGCCTCGATCTTCTGACCCATATCCTCGAAGGCAGACGCCAGCGTCAGCAGCGCACTCGGTAGCTTGTCGCCCTTGGGGTAGCGCAACAGCACGTCGTTCAGTTCCAGGATGGCCTTGTTGTAGTTGCGCTGGCGATAGTAGCACTCACCGACCCAATATTGCGCGTTGTCGGCCAAGTCCGACTTGGCGTTCTTCTTCAAGAAGGCGCGGAATTTCGGCGTCGCCTGATCGCATTGGCCGGCCCGCACCAAGGCGATGCCGTCGCGGTAGTCGTCATCCACTTTGGCGCCCTCGAACGCGGCTTCTTCCTTTGCCAGCGCGGCGTCGGCCAGGGTTGCGGGTTTGGTGGGCTCCGGTGTCGGTTGCACCGCCGCTGCATCGGGCTGCTCGCCAGCCACTGGCGGCGGTGCCACCAATGATCCCGGCTGCCCCTGTGCCGCCAGCTTCGCCTCCAATTCCGCAATCCGGCGCTCCAGCTCTTCGGTGGGCTTGCTGCCGCCGCGAGCAGCCCCGCGACCACCGCCACGGTTCGACTCCTCGAGCTGGCTCTTGAGCGCATCGAGCTTACGGCGCAACCCATCTACCGCGACCTGGGTGTCAGCCAGCAGTGCACGAACCTCGCGCTGGTCCTTCTGGACCTTCAGCAGGTCGGCGCGCGTGGCGAAACAACCGCTGGCAACGACCGCGAGTAGCCCGAGGGCGAGGGAGTGGAAGGCGCGGCGCACGTTACTCGGCCAAGACGACGAAATGCACGCGCCGGTTACGCTCCCAACACGCATCGTCATGATCGCGGCAAATCGGCAACTCTTCCCCGTAACTGATCGTGGTGAGGCGATCGCTGCTGACACCGAGAGTGGCGAGGTAGTCCTTCGCCGCACGGGCGCGTTTGGCACCGAGGGCAAGGTTGTATTCAACCGTGCCGCGTTCGTCACAATGGCCTTCGATCTCGACCTTCGCTTTGGCATTGTCTTTGAGCCAATCGTGATTCTCGCGGAGCGCCTGACGCGCGGCTTCGTCCAGTTCGAAGGAGTCGAAGGCAAATTGGATGTCCTTCAGCGGGCCTTCGGCCCCGGGAGCCAGACCGGCGCCGTGCCGCTCCAAGCTGCCGGCACCCGCCAGCCCTTCTTCGCTGCCAAGCCCGGCGATGCCGCCTTCGCCCTCGCCAACTTTCTTCTTGCTGGGACAGCCCACTCCGACCAGAGCGAGCACCAGTCCAACTGCAACCAATGGAATCAGTCGCTGACCCATCACAAACCCCCTTCGCTCGACGTCTTTGCGAGCGTCATTCCAACCAACGCGACCAGCTTGCGCTAGTATCATCTCCACCCCCACGCGTCAACGGAACTTGGCTGGTGCCGTTTTGATCCGTCACGTAGAGCAACGACGCGCCGCCGCGCGTCGAGCTGAAGACCAGGTAGCGCCCATCGGGCGCCCAGCTGGGATCTTCGTTGTTGCCTTCGCCGTTGGTGATCTGCTTGGTGCCGCTGCCGTCGGTCTTGACCGTGAAGATGTTGAAGCGGCCGCTGCGGCCGACGTACGCGATGCGATCGCCCTTGGGCGACCACGCCGGCGAGGTGTTGTAGTTGCCTTCGTGGCTGATGCGCGTGACGCCGCTGCCGTCGGCATGCATGACGTAGATATGCGGGGTACCGGAGCGGTTGGAGCAAAACGCCAGGCGTTGGCCGTCGGGCGACCACGACGGCGATACGTCGATTGCCCAGTGCTCGGTCAACCGCCGGATCAGCCGGCCCTCACGGTCGAGCAGAAAGATGTCGGAGTTGCCTTGATCTTCCAGCGCCACCGCTAAGCGCGAGCCGTCGGGCGACCACTTGCCGCCGAGGTTGAGCCCTTTTTCGGCCGACAGGCGCACCTCGCGTACGCCGATGAGGTCGAGCAAGTAGAGGTCCGGGTTTCCTTTCTTGTAGGAGGTGTAGAGCAACGAGCGCGCATCAGGGCTCCACGAGGGCGAAAGATCGATGGTCTTGCCGCTGGTGACCTGCAGCAAGTCGCCGCCGTCGGGGCTCATCACGTAGATGTTCTTGAACCGCCCGCCGCGGGTGGAGACGAAGGCGATGCGGGAATCGAACGGGCCGCGCTCGTTGGTAAAGACCTCCATGATCTCGTCGGCAAAGCGGTTGGCGATCCGGCGAATCTGGGGGGGCGAATAACGATAGCGGCGGCCGGCCAGCTGGCGCTGCTGGAAGACGTCGAACAGGCGCACTTCGACGGTCAGCTCGTCGCCGGAGATTTGCAGGCTGCCCTTAACCAAGGCCAGCGCGCCGATTACCGACCAGTTGGCGAAGTTGATCTGCTCGGCGGTTATGCCTGAGGTCTCGGGCTGCTCGATGTATGCCTGCCGATCGATGATGCGGAACAGCCCGGCCAACTCCAGGTCGCGTGAAAGGATATCGGCGAATTCGCCGGCGAGCTTGGCCCCGGCGCCGTTTTGCGACAGGTCTTTGAGCGGCGAAATTGCGATCGGGTAGCTGTGCGAGCCCGGGCCGGTCACGGACAGCTTGGTCTGCGCCTGGGCCGCCAGCGGCGCGAGCGCGCCGATGCCGACCAGGACCGTTGCCACTAACCAACCTCGCGTCTGCGTCATCCCATCCCTCACAGCTGCATCGCGGGCGTAAAGGAAATCTCTACGTCCGAGAACTCCTTGCGGTAGGCTCCCGGCGGCGGCGGCAGGGGATTAACCGCCCGTACTGCGCGCAACACCGATTCGTCGTAGCTGGCATTGCCGCTGGCGCGGGTGATGCGCACGTCGGAGACCTCGCCCTCGTCGCCGATGCGGAAGCGAACGATCGCCTCAAGCTCGCGTTCGGCGCCTGCCCAGGCCCAGGCTTCCTTGAGCCGCGCCTCCAACTGGCCGCGGTAAATGATGTACTCGACGCCCATGGCAATGCCGGCCCCGGGCCCAACCCCAGGTCCGACCGAGATCGGACCGCCGGGTTTCTCCCCGGCCTTGCCCGTGCCGGCGCTGGCGGTTGCGCCCTCGTTCTTGACGCGCTCGACGGCCTTGGCGATGCGTTCGTTCAGCTCGCGCGCCGCTAACTCTTCCTTGGTCGGCGTCGGCGGACCCGCCGGCTTCTTGGGCGCAGTTGGCGCCGCGGCAACGGGTGCCGCTTTCGCCTGCGGCTTCGGCTTAACCTCCGCCGGCTTCGCCGCTTCCGCCGGCTTTGCCACCTCGGCTTTCGCCTGCACCACCGGCGTCGGCGTGGGCTGTGCAGGCTGCGGTGGGGTAGCCGCGGCCACGGCAACGGCCTTCTCCTCCACTTTCGGCTCCGGCTTCTTCGGTTCCGGCTTGGCTTCCGGCTGGGGCGGCGGCGGAGCTGACTTCACCTCTTCCACCTTCGGCGGTGGCGGTGGGGGCGCAGGCTTGGGCTCGACCTTGGGCGGGGCTTGCATCTTGCCTTTGCCGCCCGCGACCAGGTTGGTACCCGCCAGCTGATCGGAGCTGACTAGATCGACCGTGTACGCCGTGATCGTGCGCGGGCGCAGCGTGAAACGGGGCGACAACGTCATCACCAACACCAGCACGCCGGCGTGCGCCAGCGCAGACAGCAGCACCATCCAGGACAGACCACGATCCCACTCGGCATGGTGCAGGATTACCGGATGCTCAGGGTTCACTTGGACTCGGTGGGTGGTTCGGTCACCATCCCCAAGCGCTCCACCCCAGCGCCTTTGATGGTCGCGATCACGTGTGCCACCGCGCCGTAGCGCACGTTCTGGTCGGCGCGCAGAAACACCTGCCGATCCGGGCGTTCTTTCAAAATCGCCTGCAGCTTCGTGCCCAGGTCGGCTTCCTTGATGGCGGTGTCGTTCAAATAGACCTGGCCCTTGGGATCGACCGCGACGACCAGCTGTTGCTCCTCCCCGGCCAGGGCGGCGGCGCGCACTTTGGGAAGATTGACGGCCACGCCTTGTTGCAAGATCGGCGCCGTCACCATGAAGATCACCAGCAGTACCAGCATCACGTCGACCAACGGCGTGACGTTGATCTGCGAGATGCTGCTGCCGCCGCGTTCGTCAAATCCCGCCACGTTCGTTTCCCGCCTGCCTCGTTCTCCGGTTCATTACTTGAGGAAGTGACGCTCGGCGATGTTGAGGAATTCAGAGGCGAAGTTTTCCATGTCGGCATGCAGCACGCGGATTTGCCGGGCGAAGTAGTTGTAACCCATCAGCGCAGGGATGGCTGCGAACAAGCCGACCGCGGTCGCAATCAGCGCCTCGGAGATGCCCGGGGCCACGGCTTGGATGCTCGACGAGTGTGCCGCGCTGAGGCCGCGAAAGGCGTTCATGATGCCCCACACAGTACCGAACAGCCCGATGAAGGGCGTACTGCTGGCCGTGGTCGCCAAGAACGTCAGTGCCTTCTCCAGCCGCGTCAGCTCCTGCGTGGTGGCGCGCTTCATGGCGCGCTCGACGTTCTCGATGCCGCCCAACTCCGTGGTCATGACCTCGCCCGGGTTAGGTTGGCGCTTCGAGCGCGTCAGCCGCACCAACTCTTGATAACCCGCGCGGAATACCTGCGCCACCGGACTCTGCTTGAAATCCTGACTGGCGGTGTGGATGTTGGTGAGGTTCTTGGTATCCCAGAACACCTCGATGAAGCGCTCCGACTGCCCGCGCGCCTGCTGCACCTGGCGAAACTTGTAGAACAAGATGCCCCAGCTGATGACGGAAAAGCCGATGAGAATATAGAGAACAAGCTGAACGACCAGGCCGGTCCCGGTGATCATCGAGACCAGGCCCTCTTGCCGCATCCCCCCCTCCGCCTGCGCAAACGCCGCAGGCAGCCACACCCAAATCATACCGAGATCATCTCGTTGCCGATTGAACGGTAATATACCCCCCCCGGGGAGTCAACGAAGCGAACTCCGGCGAGCGCTGGCCGCACGGCGCTTGGGCTCGGTCAGGCGCGGCTTGGCTCGGCTGCGGCGCGCCGGCGGCAGCTCTTTAACCGTCCCCGACCGGCTCGCGTCATAGCCGCCGAGCGCCTCGACGGCGGCGCGAAAGCCGTCGCCGCGCATCACCTCGAGCAATGCCTGGCCGGCGGCCGACTCGAAACAGTCGCGCCGAAAGACCAGGTCGTACTCCTCGCGCGCCACCGGAATGAAATCAAGCCCCAGCGCCACGGCCGCCGACTTGACCCCGAGGCCGCAGTCGGCCAACCCGCTGGCCACGGCCACCGCCACCGCCATGTGGGTGAACTCCTCGCGCTCGTAACCGCTGACCTGCGCCGGCGTGAGGCTGAGTTGCTCCAACTCGTAATCGAGCAACACCCGGGTGCCGGCGCCGCTCTGGCGGTTGACGAACTGCACGCCGCCTCGTTTCAGATCGCTCAGGCCGGCGATCGCCTTGGGGTTGCCGCGCGCAACGATCAAACCCTGGTCGCGCATGACCAGATGAACCACCGCGATCGGCTCGCCCTGCAAGTGCTTCATGATGTCCGGCAGGTTGTACTGGCCCGTGGCCGGATCGAGCAGATGGGTGCCGACCACGTGGGCCTCGCCGCGCTTCAGCGCCAACAGGCCGCCGAGGCTGCCGACGTTCGCCGTCGAGAACTTCAGCTCGGGGGCGCGCCGTTTGAGGCCATCTTCAAGCACCCCGAGGCTGAGATCATGGCTGCCGCTGACCACGATGGTGTTGGCAATGTCGGCGTGCGAGCGCAACAGCTCGACCTCGACTTCTTCGCCGGCGTTGATGCCCTCCGACAACGCCGGAATGCGCAAACAGCCGTCAGCGCGCACCAGCGTGGTAATGACCCCCGCGCCGCGCGCCAGCGGGGTCGCCACCAGCCGGCCGCCGACCCGCCCGAGGGTGACGCGCACGAACTCTTCGAGCCCGAGCTTCGAGGCCAGCTTGCGCGGCACCACGGCGCGCACCAGCTCGGGCGCGGGCGGTGCGCTGCCGAGCCATTTCGCCAACAGCGGCCGTAGCACTTGCTGGCAGACGATAATCGCCGACACCGGATAGCCGGGCAGCCCGAGCACCGGCTTGCCGCCGATGACGGCACAAATCGCGGGCTTGCCCGGCATAATGTCGATGCCGTGGACCAGAACTTCGCCCAGCTCAGCCAACACCCGCACAGTGTAGTCGTGCTCCCCTGCCGACGAGCCGGCTATGACGACAACGATGTCATGCGCGCGTACCGCCGCCGCCACGGCCGCGCGGATTTGATCCGGGTCGTCGGCCACCGGCGCCAGCCGCTGCGGCTCCCCCCCCCATTCGCTGACGAACGCCGCCACCACCCGGGAGTTGAACTCGATGATGCGGCCGGGCCCGGCCTCGGCTCCGGGTTCTATCAGCTCACTTCCGGTTGGTATGATGGCCACCCGCGGGCGTGGCACCAGCGGCACGCTCAGGTGTCCGGCGGCCAGCAGGGCGCCGATGTCGAACGGCCGGATGCGGTGCCCGCGCGGCAGCAGTGGCTCGGTCGCCACTATGTCTTCGCCCACCAGGCGCACGTGCTGCCAAGGGACCGCCGCTTCGCGAATCGCCACGCGCCCCTCGGCAACCGGGTAGACGTTCTCGATCATCACCACGGCGTTGGCCCAGCCCGGAAGCGCCTGCCCGGTGTCGACGTAGGCAAACGGCCGCGGTGCTTGCGCGGCCGCGGGGTCCAGCTGCAATTCGATCGGCCGAGTCTCGCCCGCACCGAAGGTGTCCGCCGCGCGTACCGCGATGCCGTCCATGGCCGAGCCGTGGTAGTGCGGTGCCGAGAGGCGGGCCGCCACCGGCTCGGCGGTAGTGCGGTGCAGGCTGTGTTCGACCGCTGTGTTCTCGGCCGGCCGCCGCTCAATCGGCCGGCCGTCGACAAACAGCGCCAGCGTTTCCGCCAGGGATTTCTTCTTGAGGTAGCGTGTGCGGGCCATCTTCTCCTGCTTGCCTCAAAACAGCGCCACCTCGACTTCGGTACCGGCTTCGAGCCCTTCGGCCGAGGCCTCGATGCGGACCAAGCCGTCGGCGTTTACCAGATTGAAGATCGCGCCGGATTTGCCCGGCAGTGGTAGCGCCACCAAGACGCTGCCGTCGTGCGCCAGCCGCACCCGGACGTGGTCTTCGCGCCCGGGTTGGGAGGCAACGTTCTCGGCCAGCCGCGCGCGCACGGTGCTACGGGGTGCAAAAACTGCCGCCGGATCCTCGCCGCCGAGCACCCGCAGCAACGGCGCGCCGAACAACTCGAATATCACCAGTGCCGATACCGGGTGGCCGGGCAGCCCGACGACGGGCTTGTCCAGCGCACGCGCTAAAATGGTTGGCTTGCCCGGCGCCACCGCGATGCCGTGGAACGCTATCTGTGACTGCGGGAACGAGCTGATCACGTCGATGGTGATGTCCTTGGTGCCCACCGAGCTGCCGCCGGAGATCAGCACGACATCGTTGCCGGCCAACGCCCGCGCCAGCGCTTTGCGCAGCGCCGCGGCTTGATCCGGTACCACGCCGTAGTCGGTGACGACGGCGCCGGCCGTGCCCGCCATTGCCATCAGCGCGTACTCATTGATGTTGCGCACCTGGCCCGGCCGCGGTGTCCGCTGGGGCGGGACGATCTCGTCGCCGCTGGAGATCAGCCCGACGCGCGGCCGCTTGAACACCGAGACCTTGGTGATGCCCAGCCCCGTCAGCGCGCCCAGGTCATGGGCGCGCAGGCGCCGGCCGCGCGCGAAGATCGGTGCCCCCTTGGCAACATCATCGCCGATCTTCAGCACGTTTTCCCACGGCGACACCCCGCGGTGAATCTCGACGGAGCCGTCGCCGACCTCGTCGGTGTGCTCGACCATCACCACCGCGTCGGCCGCGGGCGGCAGCATGCCGCCGGTGGCAATGCGCTGGGCTTCGCCCTGGCGCAGCGCGCGGGTCGAGGCATCGGCCCCCATTTCGATCGTGCCGGTGATCTTCAAGTAGCTCGGTATACTCGCCGAGGCGCCGAAAGTGTCGCGGGCGCGCACCGTGTAGCCGTCCATATTGGCGCGATGAAAATGCGGCAAATCAATCGGTGCGGTCAGATCACTCGCCAGTACCCGCCCGAGCGCCTTGGCCACCGCCGCCCTCTCGCAGCCCACCGGGGTGATGGCGGCGATGTGCCCGCGCGCTTCGCCGGCGCTGACCACCTGAAAGAACGCTTTGACGGCGTGCGGCGCTAGACGACGAACTTGACGTGGTCGAGGCATGGCAGCTCCCGGCGCACCCGGTCGAGGTAGTCGAGGTCGATCTCCGCGACGATCACCAGCTCGCGATCGGCCGCGCGCGCCAGCGGCTTGCCCCAGGGATCGACGATCAACGAGTTCCCAAAATTGTTCACCCCGCTCGGGCTGTGCCCAATCTGATCCGGCGCGACGACGTACACCTGGTTCTCGATTGCCCGCGCGCGCAGCAAGATCTCCCAATGGGCGGCGCCGGTGGGGAAGGTGAACGCCGACGGAACCATGATGATCTGCGCGCCCGAGCGCGTCAGCTGCCGGTATAGCTCGGGGAAACGCAGATCGTAGCAGATGCTGAGGCCGATGCAGCCGAGCTCGGTGACGGCGCTAGCCAGCTCGCCGCCGCCTTGGCGCGTGTCTGATTCACGCATGGTGACGTGCCCGGCCAGATCGATGTCGAACAGGTGGGCCTTGCGGTAGCTGGCAATCAGCTCACCGCGCGGGTTGAAGAGGCAGCTGGTATTGAAAGCCTTGCCGCCGCTGCCGGCTCGCTCCAGCACCGACCCGCCCAGTAGATGTATGCGCAGCGCCTGGGCCAGGCGTCCGAGCCTAGCGGTTGTCGGGCCGGGAATCGGCTCGGCGGAGGCGATTTCCTCGGCCTGCGCCCCGCGCCAGTTGAAGACTTCGGGCAGCGCCACCAACGCGGCACCCTGGCGCGCCGCTTCGCGCACCAGCGCTTCGGCTTTGTCGAGGTTGACGGCTTTGTCCGACCCGGCACAGAGCTGGACGGCGGCTGCCAGAAATCGTCGCGCACCCATGGCCCTGGGCCGGAAGCTACCCAAGGGGGTGGAGTGGGTCAACCGCAGCGCGGCAACTCCAGTCCTGGAGGAGCACGGGTGTCCTGCTCTCTGCGAAAATCTTCGCGTGGCGCGGCGACCCAGGACTACATCGGCGACTTCTTCGACCTCAACGGCGACGGCCTGCCCGATGTCATCGACTCCTCGAACTGGAGCCCGACCAACCGCAAGTGGCAGGTCTACCTCAAGCAACGGCTTCGCGCCCGCACCGCCTCCGACAGGGGCGAGAAACGCAACGCAGCAGATTCAGCACCAACTCCGCTGGCCCTCGGCTCGGCCTTCTTCTCGGCCCCGACCCGTACAGCAGCATTGCCGTGATCCAGGCGACGCCCGCAAGCGCACCGGGAGCCTGCCGCTAGGGGAGCCGCTCGCTGAGTTGACTACGGCCTTCCAATGGGTGACCCCTATCTGCCCGACGGCGCCGGCGGCGTCGCGGCGAGATCCAGGACTCGTGGGACCGAGCGGCCTGAGCGACTCGGGGCTGCCGCCCCTCGACTGCAATCGCCAGGTCGGCTACAAGGCCGGCGCGTATGGGTAATACTCGCAGCAGCGTTCGCACTGGCGTTCTGGACTGGGCCGTTTTGGCGGCCGGCGCGGTGTTTTGCGCCGGGGCCGTGGTCTTTCGTTTCGCTCTGACGCGCGCCTCCGGCGCCTGGCTGGTGCAGGCGCCGGCTGATTTTGCCGCGGCATTCTCCCGGCTGACCGAGCGCGAACAGCTGGTGATGTTTCCGCTGGGCGTGGCGACCACGATCATGACGATGATCGTGTTGGTGCGCGACGGCATCGGCGCCCGCCGCGGCCGCTGGCGGCTGGCGGCGGTGGGCGGCCTCTTCTGCGCCTCGATCGCCAGCACGCTCGGCAGCGATCCGCTCGAACACACGATCATTGCGACCGCCAATGAGCTGGCCTCCGAGGTAGACGCTACGCTGCTCGCTCCCCTGCTCGAACAGTGGCGGCAGTGGCAGTGGATCAATCTCACTTTGGCGCTGCTGGTAGCCGGCAGCCTCGTCGCCGCTCATCGCGCGCCCGTGCCGGTTGCGAGCGCCGCGAGCGATGGGCTGACCGCGCACCATCGCTCGCTGTTGTTCCTGCTCGGCGCGGCTACGCTGTTCGAGGGCTACGATCGCTTCATCGTGTCATTGGCGCTGCCCTACATCGGCCGCGATCTGGGTGCTGACGAAGCCCAGCTCGGCTGGGTGCTGTCGGCTATTCGCGCGGGCGCGCTGCTGTCGATACCGCTGGGGCCGATGGCGGACCGTTACGGGCGCAGGCGTTTGTTGTTGGTGACCATCGTGGCTTATACGGTGGCGACCGCCGCCACCGGTTTTTCGCGCGGCGTCGTCGACTTCGTGTTGCTGCAAGTCTGCGCCACGGTTTTTCTGGTGGCGCAGCTGGCGCTGGCCCAAGTGGTGATTGCGGAGGAGTTTCCGGCCGCGCACCGCGGCCGCGGGCAGGGCCTGCTGGGCGCCTTCGCCGCCTTGGGCGCCGGCGTTGCCGCGATCTTGTTCCCCATCTTTCAACACACCGCCATGGGCTGGCGCGGGCTCTATTTCGTCGGCCTCGTCCCGCTCCTGCTGATCACTTACCTGCGCCGCGCGCTGCCTGAAACCAGCCGCTGGCAGCAAGCCCAGGGGCGGCCGGCCAGCCGCGCCGTGCGGCTGGTCGAGGTCATGCGGGCACCGCATCGCGTGCGCTTTCTTGTCCTGATGATACTGGCGCTGGTCTTGAGCGCGGGTGCGGCCTCGGCGTTCGGCTTCGCCTCCTATCGTGCCGCCAACACTTTCGGCTGGAGCCCGAGCCAGATCAGCGCGATGATCTTGACCGGAGGCGGGCTGGGACTGTCGGGCTGGTTCGTTTTCGGCCGGCTCGCAGACAGTTGGGGCCGGCGGATCACGGGGCTACTGTCGGTGTGCGGCGGCACGCTGGCAATCGTGGTCTTCTATCGCACCCCGGCGCTGTTCGCGGCGTTCGTCGGCCTGACCTTCATGGAGTCGGGGGCCGCTATCGCTGTCAACTCGCTCGGCACCGAACTCTTTCCCACCCGGCTCCGTGCCACCGCCAAGGCATGGATCACCAATGCCGGCATCGCCGGCGCTACGGCCGGCCTGGCCGCAGTCGGCGCGCTGGCCGAAGTGATGGGCGGCGCCGAGAACGTGATCGCGCTGCTGGCGCTGTTGCCGTTGCTGGTTGCGCCGGCGTTGTTCCTGCTGCCGGAAACCCGCGGGCAACAACTCGAAGAAATCGTACCGGGGAACGAGTGAGGAGCGCCGGCCGCGCTCCTCACTGCCTATTGCACTAAATCACCGGCTGGCGGCACCAAGAAGTCGAGCCCACCGAAGCCGACCACGCCGGTATCCGCCGCCGACCAAGTCAGCCGCCGTCCGCCGGCGAGCGGTACCGTTACCCGAAAGCCGAGCGACTGCAGTTCGCCCTGTTGCAAAGGCCGCTCAGCGAGGCCGGCAGCCATGTCGTACGGGCCCACCCCCGCCGGCACCAGGGTGCCGGCATCACGAGCGGTGTAGCCGACAGGATGCGCGAGCAATTCGACGGTTAAACCCCGCTGCTCGGCCCAGGCCGCCGCATCTGTCGCCAGCTGCTGGCCGCTGAGGCCGTGCCGAAACAGCGGGGCCAGGCCGTTGCGAACCTGGATGACGGCCTCAAAAGCGGTGCGAAGCGCACTCGGGATGTCGCTTTCCCAGCGCTTGCGAACGTAGCCGGTACGCTCCACCGCGGCCGCCATGCCGGCGTAGCGCAGCTCGAGCGCCACGTGTACCAGGTCGCCTTCGTCAATGCTGGTGTCGGTGTTGGCACCCGCCCACGGCCAGCTCAGTCGGGCACTGTCGGCTAGCTTGACCACCGAAACGCGCGGCAGCGACAGGCATTCGAGCTGCGCCGCCCGGAGGTCGGCAGCCGCCCGCCACGCCAGCTCCGCCGCCGTGGTCTGACCCGTTTCGATTAACGCTCCGGCAACCGTGCGTTCGGCGATCTCAGCGGCACAACGCGCGCCCTGGCGCGCCAGCTCGATCTCGTCGGCCGTACGTGCGGCGCGCCACGCGATTGCGAGTGGCTCGGCGGAGCGGAAGCGGCCAGCGTATTCGCGGCCGGCCAGCCAGGCGGCGAACTGCCGGCTGCCGGTAGCCACGCCATCGGCGAACGGCACCCGCGCAGAGTAGTTGATCCCGATGCGCCGCGGCCGAAAGCGCGCCAGCGTGTCAGCCACGGCGCCCGGCGTCAGAGCCGACACTTGCTCGAACAGGCCGCTGGCGCTCAGCACCGGCATGACCAGCGGCGTGCCGAAGGCAAACGCCCGGAGCTTGCCGTCGTCGCCGATGAACAGCACCAGCTTGTCGCCGGGTTCGCCGAGCCCGAGACTGTCCAGCATCGGATCGCGTTGGGAGTCGCGCTCCACCAACAGCCAGGCATCGAGTTCCGCCGCGTGCAGCGCCGGCAGCAGCAGTTGGCGCACTTTGTCGCGCACCGCTACCGCGCGCAGCCGTGATTGGTCGCGCGCCTCGGGCAGCCAGCTACAGGGCCGACTCTGCGCTGTTGCATAAATCGGCGAGCGCTGCGGCGGCCGCGTGAACGCTTCCCAATAACGGCAGCCGCCGCCCAGCACTACTACCAATCCCAACCCTGCCAGCACCGTTGTCCGCTTCATCACCCACCCTAAAAGTTAACAATGCTAATTGAAAGTCGGCGGCAGCTCGGCGACCGCCGTGCGCCAGGGGCCGTCTGCGCTCCCCGACGGCTTACGCCCCGCTGCCGATGAGCGCTGCGGCACGACGGCCGAATTGCTGCAGCGACCACACGTAGCCCTGATAGTTGACCGCTCGCAGCCCCAGAACACTGTACGCCGCCAGCGGGGTCTCGAAGCGAACCCACTCCCACGGCACCGGCGGAATGCCGAGCAAATGGGTGAGCATTACGCCGTTGCTGCCACCGTGAGCGACGATCCCGAGGCGCAGCGTCTGCGCCCGTGCCGGTGCAGCCCACACCGCGAAGCCGTCGGTAGGCTGTGGCCGCACGCCGTAGTGTCCCAAGATCTCTTCGAGCGCCGCCGTCACTCGCCCGTGGAAATCGCGAAACGGCTCGCCGCCGGGAAAACCTTCCCAGTGGTCGCCGAAAGGCCGCCGCGCCGCGGCGGTGAAGTAGGCATCCACCTCAGCCTGCGAGGCCGTGCTCAGCTCGCCGATGCGGATTTCGGCTAAGCCGCCGACGGCCGTCGGTTCGAGTTGCTGTGCCGCCCCGATGGCGGCCGCGGTCTGCTGCGCGCGCGCCAACGGGCTGGTGTAGAGCGCGGCCAGCGGCAGTTGGATCAGGTCTGAGGCTACCTCCGCCGCCTGCTGCCGGCCGAGAGGGGTCAAGCCCGGATCACCGCCCGTGCGTTGCGCCCACTCCCAATCCGGCTCCGCGTGGCGCACCAGCACCAACTCCACCGGCACGCTGACGCGCGCTCGCCGTTCCCGTTCCTCCAGACTAAAGGCCGCCATGTCCACGCCTCACCCCGGCGGCGGATCATACGAGTTGAGGCGCACGACGCAACCCGGCCGCTGCCTTCGGGCTCAGCCGCGGCGCACCGGCGGCGCCGCGCGGTTGGGTTCGAGCTTATCGCCGCAGAGCGCGCCGCAGCGGGTGCAAACGTAATCGAACTTTTCGGCCCCCGGCAGCACCAGCAGCAGCCGTTTGCGTACCGGCATCGCTTGCCGGCACTGCGGGCAAAACAGCAGCGAGGCTTCCAGCTGGTCAAAACTCTCCGGGTGTGGCGGCATGCGATTGTGCTCCGATCGAGCGGCCGATATATAGGGACTCTCACGGCTCACTTCAACATGCCGGTCGTCTACCTCGAAACCTATGGCTGCCAGATGAACCTGGCGGATACGGAGTTGCTGCTGGGGCATCTCGGCCGCAGCGGTTACGCCCGCACCGACGATCCCTCGGCTGCCGACGTGCTGCTGCTCAACACCTGCGCCATTCGCGAGCACGCGCAAGAGCGGGTCATGAGTCGCCTGGGCGAGCTGCGCCACTACAAAGCCGGCCGGCCCAACGTGCAGATCGGCCTGGCCGGCTGCCTGGCGCAGCACCTACGCGACCGGCTGCTGGCGAGCGTTCCGTTCCTCGACTTCATCGTCGGTCCCGATTCCTACCGCCGCTTGCCGGAACTGCTGGCGCAGGGCGCTGCCTTTGTCGACGTGCGCCTGGGCCGCGAGGAAACCTACAGTGACATCACGCCCGAGCGCGCCGACGGGGTGCGCGCCTGGATTTCCATCATGCGTGGCTGCGACAAGTTCTGCAGCTTTTGCGTCGTGCCCTACGTGCGCGGACGCGAGCGCAGCCTGCCCGCCTCCGCCGTGCTCGAGCAGGTGCGCGCGGCGGTCGCCGCCGGCCATCGCGAAGTGGTCTTTCTCGGACAAACGGTCAACGCCTATCGCGATGGCGACGTCGACTTCGGCGAGCTGTTACGCCGCGCCAGCGCCGGGCTCGAACGCATTCGCTTCACCTCACCCCACCCTTGCGACATGACCGAGGCGGTGATCGCGGCCATCGCCGAGTGCGACGCCGTCTGCCCGCAGCTGCACTTGCCGGTGCAGTCAGGCGCGGACACCGTGCTGGCCCGGATGGAGCGCGGTTACACCACGGAGCAGTACCTGCGTTTGGTGGAGCGGCTACGCGCCAGCAAGCCGGGCTTGGCTTTGAACACCGACATCATCGTCGGTTTTCCCGGCGAGAGCGAAGGCGACTTCGAGGCCACGCTCGAGCTCATGCGTGAGGTGCGTTACGACAACGCCTTCATGTTCAAATACTCGCGCCGCGAGCACACCAAGTCGTTCGCCTGGCCCGAGACGGTCAGCGAAGCCGAGAAGGGGCGGCGGCTGCAGGCGGTAATCGAGCTGCAGGAACGCATTGCCGCCGAGATCAACCAGGAGCTGATCGGCCAGAGCGTGCCGGTGTTGGTGGAAGGCCCGGCCCGCCGCGGCGAGGGCTGGCGGGCGGGCAAGACCCCGCAGTTCAAGACCGCGGTATTCGCCGCCGGGGCGGCCACGATAGCGCGCGGCACCACAGTACCGGTGCAAGTCCGCTCCGCCACGGCCCACACCTTGGTCTGCGAACTACGGGGCGCCTAGCCAGCGCCTTCTCGCGCGTAGCGCGCGACCAACCATGGGACCGACGCCGCGCTACACCGCCCCGCCCCAGGTGCCGAGACCCCGGCCGGCGCGGCTCTTGCCGCCGGTTAGTCGAATAGGTTCGCGAGATTCCTCTTGATCGTGTCGCCAACGTAGAGCGCTAAGGCTTGGATGGTGTTGGTGGGGTTTACGCCTGCGGCTGTCACAAAGATGCTGCCATCGATGATGAAGAGATTGCGGACGTCGTGACAGCGGCCCCACTCGTTGACCACCGAAGTCCGCGGATCCGTGCCCATGCGAGCGGTTCCCAAGAGGTGCCAGCCGGCAAACGGGAAGGGAGCCTCCGAGGCCGTGTCCTTGGCGCCGGCTGCCGCTAACGCCTCTTGTGCCCTGGCCACGCTGTGTGCGAGCATCTTGCTGCTGTTTTCGCTCACGCGATAGGTCAGCTTCGGCGCCGGAATCCCATCGGAGTCTTTGAGATCGGGATCGAGGGTGACGGTATTGCTGCTCTCCGGCAGGTCTTCGCAAATCGCGACCATACTCGCGGTGCGATCGAAGAGCTCGGCGTAAGCGCGGTGGTGGTCGGCCCCCCAGGTCAGACGCCCCATCTGCATGCCCCGCAAGGCCGTTGAAACCGGCCCGAACCCTCTCACGATCTCGAACGAATAGCCGCGCACGAAGCCGCGCGAGCGGTCGGTCTCGTAGAATTCCTGACTCATGATGCAGCAGCCGGTGGGGCCTTTGTAGCCTTCGAGCGGCTCATCGAAGATGCCGGTCACCATGGCGTAGGGATGGAACATCAGGTTCTTGCCGACCAGGCCACTGCGATTCGCCAGCCCATCGGGAAAAAGCTTCGAGCGCGAGTTCAGCAGCAGTCGCGGCGTACCGACGCCGTTGCACGCCAGCACCACGACATGGGCCGGCTGTCTGCGTTCGACGCCATCGGCGTCGAAGTAGATGACGCCGTCGGCCAAGCCGTTTTCGGCGATGGTGATCTCGCGCACGCGGCAGCGGGTCTTGAGCGTCACGCCCTGGCGCAGCGCAGCCGGCCAGTAGGTGATGTCGGTGCTCGCCTTGGCGCCCTGCGGGCATCCCAGCAGACACGTGCCGGCATTGATGCAAGCGGCCCGGCCTTCGTGCTCCAGCGAGGCGATCGCACTGTCTGACGGCCACCAGTGCCAGCCCAGTCGATTGAAGCCTTGGGCGATCTTCTGGCCCAGCTTGCCGAGCGCCACCGGCGGCAGCGGCACCTGCTTCGGCGGATACGCCGGGTCGCCGGCCAGGCCGGAGACGCCCATCATGTGTGCGTTGAGGTCGTAAAACGGCGCCAGACGCTGGTAGTCCACCGGCCAATCGTCCGCAACTCCGTCGAGCGTCTTGACGCGGAAGTCGGACGGATGAAAGCGGGGGAAGTGGGCGGCGTACATGATGGTGCTGCCGCCGACGGCGTTGAACATCGAGGTCTGGACCGGTGAGGCGCTGTCGTTGACCGGGTAATCCTCGCGCCGCCCGCGTGCATTCGGGCTGAGCGCGAAGTCACCGAGTTGGTGCACCTCCCAGTCGGTGCCCACGCCCGGATACTTGGCGGGATCGACCCAGTCGCCTTGCTCCAGGCAGAGGATGTTCATTCGCGTCTGCGCCAGGCTCCAGGCGAAAGCGGCCCCGGCCGCGCCGGCACCGATGATCAACACATCGACAGGCTCTTGCGACATCGAGCACTTCCTTTCCCGGCAAGCGCCGCCCGGCGCGGTCTCAGCGCCAGGGCGTAGTTCCGATCACCAGTAGTTTCACCGGGCACGCACACCGGGCGGATCGCGTCTTACCCAGGCGTGTCACGAGCAGAGCGCTGCGCTTCAACCGTTGAACGCCGCCACGATACGGCGCCATTGCGCGTCGATGCGGCCAGGGATGAACGGCAAGTAAAACGCCACGCGGTCGAGGATGCCGGCGTACTTCGCCTTCACTTTGCCGGCGATCTCATCGTAGGTGCCAGCGACGGCGTAGACTTCGAGCATCTCGTCGGTGATCTCATCGGCCATACCGACCCAGTCGCCCTTGGCCGCGCGCTCGTTGAGCCGCAGGCAGGTATCGCCCCAGCCGTGTGCCTCCAGCACGCGGGCGTAGGTGCGGGTCGAGGCGTAGAAGGCCATCTGCTGGCGCACCGGCCGCTTGGCGGCTTCAATCTCGTCGCGGTTGGCGCCGGTGAGCACGAAGGCGGTGGTCGACAAGGCGCAGTCGCTCGGCTTACGGCCGGCCTTGTGCAGCCCTTTGCGAATGTTGGGGAAGACGGTTTCGTTGAGGTATTTGAGCGAGTGGAACGGATGGACATGGAAGCCGTCGCACAACTCACCGGCGAGCTGGCACATGTATTCGTTGACGCCGGCGATATAGATGGGGATATGCGGCCACTCGATCGGGCCAGGGCTGAAGAAGGGCGTCATCAGGGTGAAATTGTAAAAGCGGCCGGCGAAGCTCGGCTTGGTGCCGTTTTGCCAGCAGTCCCAGACCGCGCGAATGACCTGGATCATCTCGCGCAGCTTCGGCCCCGGGTGCTCCCACTTCACGCCGAAACGGCGCTCATTGTGACCCTTCACCTGCGTCCCCAGACCGAGGATGAACCGGCCTTTGGAAAGCACCTGGAGGTCCCAGGCAATCTGCGCATAGGTCATGGGACTGCGCGGAAAGGCGACGGCGATGGCGGTGCCGAGCTTGATGCGCTCGGAGTGTTCCGCCGCCAGCACCAGCGGGAAGAACGGCTCATGCGCGGCCTCGGCGGTCCAGAGCGCATCGAAGCCCATCTGCTCGGCGCTGCGAACAAAATTCACCGCCTCGATGGGCGACGCGGTCATCAATCCGGTATCGAATTTCACGGGCGTCCTCCTGGCCATGCGCGTTGAGCGCGCGCCACCATAACCCAACGATTTCTATCTTCCAAGGGTGGCCGCGTGCCTGGGAGCCCTGCGGCTTGATTGGACATCCGTTCCCGCCTCGATACATATCCGACGCTGCGTCTCCCCCAGGGGACCAGGTGGCTGCTCCTCCCCCGAGCCGGGCACTAACTGGGACTGGCTACCTGCCAGAGCCCGCCTGCTTTGAATCGGCCGGTACGAGGGCACCGATGAGTTTCTAGGC
>JACQVA010000192.1 GCA_016210005.1 Deltaproteobacteria bacterium
ATACTGCGCGTCGATCACGGCCAGTGTCGGACAAATCGGCGAGTTGAACGGAACTGCTCCCGGCGGGCTCAGCTGCACCAGCTGAATGCCCCCCGCACCGGCTGCCACCCCCGCCACCAGCGCCCCGCTGCGATCGCGCCAGATGCTCGCCCCCAGCGCCATGTTGCTGGCATGATTCGCTGGGTCGATGTCGATGACTTCGGGCCCCGTTGCCAGCAACTCGATGTCGGCGGTCACAATCCCGCTGGGCGACGGGTGTTGGGCGGCGCGGGTGCCGGAGACGGTGCCGGTGCCGCTCCTATGATTGCGTCGGCCCATGTCGACCATTTCCGGCCCCGGCCACGCAGCAGCCGAAATCTCCTCGCCAGTGCCGCTCAGCGAAATGCCCAACGTGCCGTACAACCATGCCCTTTTGCGCCCTGGCTGCCGCCCCCGGTATGTTGCCTTTCGTTTCACCCCTTGTCCCTGCTCACCTGATCACTCCGGAATTCACCGCAGTCACGCTGCCGAAATGAGTCCACGTCCACCCGTGCCCCGTCCCATCCACGCCTTAGTCATCAGTTACCCGCAGTTTAAGGATGCGAACCACTCGCTCCACCGGTGCCGCAACGCCCTCCCCCTTGTTGATGCCCACTGTGTAAATAGCGAAGAACTCCCGACCCGCACCCACCAAATCAAGAGCTGACACCATCTCGAACCGGCTTCTTGCTGTTGCTTCGATTACCTGAACCACTTCGCCAGTCCCGTTAAGAGAAGCTATCCACGGCTTCTGTTCTCTGTGACCCGCTACAACGAACACTCCGCCAGCGCCTCCCGCAACCCGGAACCGCGATCTGAATGATCCTCCCGCAGTAGTAAACAGGCGCCTAGTCTGAAGTACCGCTAGGTCGCCGCCCAGGCGCTTGGTTCCTATCTCCCGCGATACCTTAAGATCGAACGGGTGTCCCGTCGCCCCGTCATGGACGGCAAGAAAGCCCTCTTGGCCAACTGGCGTGATGCTCACCATACGCCCCTTGAACACCTCTTGCTTAATAAGCTTCGCATCTTCACTCACTTTTCCTATCCACAGATTTGCAAGCTCTTCACCCACTTGTGGGGTCCTCTCACGTCGCATCTGTGTGCCCGCGAGTACGAAACCACCGGATGCGAGCGAAACCCCCTCCAGCAGCACCAGATCAGGCACATCGGCGAGCTTCCGACTCCACAAGACGCTGCCCCCACCGTCAACGCGAACAAGCCGATTCTGCCCGACAAGCAGTCCGCCCCCATCGGCCATGCGCGCCATGCCGTTCATGGCAAACTCTTCTTGGGCGAATTCCCTAATTGACGCGGTGCGGCACGTCGCTGTATTCAATTGCTCCAGGTGTCCAACTCCCAGTTGGTCCTGCAGTGCTACAACGATCGTCCCGTTGCCCAACTCGCCAATTCCAAGCATCCCGACGATGGGTCTATCCCCGGTTTTAGCCCACAACTCCCCACACTCAACAGGAGCAGAAGCCTCGCGAGCCAACTTCCACAACGAATATGTCATGTGTGCTGTTACATCATTCGAGCGGCGCGTACTGGCCAGTATCCACAGTGTCCCCTCTTGCAGCGACCACACTGCCCCAAGATGCTCATGGTCGAACCGTTCGGACTCGATTCGATACTCGTGCGTCAGCAGCAGTTGCTCGGCCTTGCATTGCTGCGTACACGCGTAGTTAAGTGCAATGCTGGCAATCAGTATACAGCTACGCTTTGATCTCATTGTCGCTACTCACAGCACGCGCAGTATTGCACCTGGCGGCTTTTCCATGCTGACTCACCGAGCTGTTGAAGCCCTTGATAGTACAATGATGCAGTATCCACGCATAGCTGTCTCTCGATTGCATAGCACGGACACTTGGCTGAGTCTGGACCAACAAAGGGACATGTCGCTGTCGGATACGCCAGACTGCACACGTGCAGCATACTTTCAAATATCCCACTGTCACACGCTGCCCGATTTGCACGGCAGGTCTGGTAACACATGTCGTGTTGGTTACAAGGCAAGGACAAAGCCTGGCTCCCTTGCGGCAGCGTCCCCTCCGTCGAGCCAAACCTGGTCGGTGCTACACTGCACTGCCCGTCTACCGGATCGTCTGGCACGTTACTACATCCATCAATCACGTGCGCCAGCTGGTTCTGCACGCGGTTGGGACATCCGGTACTAAGGGCATCAAAGTCTGATACTTGCTTCTGCCTGAGCTTCCCGTCTACACAGCACGTCGTTGTTAGATCGTATTTCACGCCTTTGCAGCAGCCCTGCGTGGGATTGGTCACTTGAACATGCTCGCAGGTTCCATCCGGAAGGCAGGCATCGTCCGTGCAGGAGTTGGTGTCAGTGCAGTTGCCGCAACAGGCAAAGCCTGATTCCTCGCCCCCCGTCCAAACCGCGGCGGCAGCCGACGGCGGTGACACTTCCGCAACCAAAGACGATGCCTCCGGAGGCTGAACGGGCACGATATAGACACCGGCCTTTCCAGTGGCCACACCCGCAACCAACCCCACCCCATCCCGCCACACCGCCACCGACCGCGCCCGGGCGCCGCCGAGGTTCACTGTGCCGAGGACGCGGTCGTCCACCCCGTCACTGGCGGTGACGCTGCTGCCGCCGGGGACCGACAGGTCGATGATCGTTAGGCCATTGGTGCCGTCGGCAACGAACAGGAGCTGCGTGCTCGGGTCGTACGCCACCGCGCCGGGGCTGTGGCCGGGCATGGCGATGCGGCCGATCCAGTTCTGCGCCGTGCTCTCGTTCAGTCCGGGTTTGAGCTGCGCCCCGGTCTTGTCGAGACTCGCCGGCGCCGGGGGGGCACCACCGGGCGGGTTGTTGTCGGGCACGTTTACCGCCAACACCCGTAAGCCTTCGCTGATGCTCACCACCGCCAGATCGCGTGGCACCACGTCCTGCGTGCTCGGGTCCAACCGCGCCGGCCAGTTCTTGAGCCCCTTCACCGCCCTCACCGTTTGCTCCAGCCCGTACTCGTCGGCCTGACTGAGATTCGGGTTCAGCAGCACCAGCCGATCGCCCTCCGCCCCCCGCTCCTGCACCGCCAGCACCAGGTGTTTGCCACCGTCGGCCGGATCAGTCAGCGTGCTCACCGACCGGATCGGCTGGCTGTTGCCTGATACCTCCGAGCCGTGGAAGGTCCCGTGCACTTGCTTGTCCTTCAACTCGCGCACGTCCATCTCGTTGGGCAGGATCGCTTGCACGCCGATGAACGGCGCGTTGGCCACGTACGCCACCTGTGTCCCCAATGATGCCACGTCCTCGGGAATACCCAGCTCGTTGGGCACGAAAGCCGCCAGCCTGATCAGATCGTAGGGCGACGGCGGCATCAGCGGGTCGTCCGTCCCCGCCAGGCGCGCCAGCCCCTCGGGCGACTCATTAACAAACCGTGATGTCACGGCCGCGATGGTGGGAAATGCCGATAGATCCCACAGCCGCCACATCCCGAAGCGCTCGGGACAGCTCATCGTGCCGCTCGGCGCCGGACAGCGCCCGCCGTAGCCGTCGACA
>JACQVA010000193.1 GCA_016210005.1 Deltaproteobacteria bacterium
CCCTGCTGTGGCGTAGCGATACTGCCAGCCAGCTCTGCCTGACCTGCCACGACAAGGGCACCTACACCGCACCGTAACGCCAACCGTTGCCCGGCTTCGGCGCGAGGGGAATGCGCCCGTTCCCCTCGCGCCTTCCCCCCCTGCTTGCTTGGCTCTTCCGAACCTATCCCCAAACTTGCATCCGCCGGACCTCAGCCTGCGCCTTACCGCCGGCTGAGTTCCCGACGACTTCAGCTGCTGATCGCGCTTAGCCAGGCCGCGAGATTCTTGGCCAGAAGCAGATTGCCCTCTTTGAGGAACTGGTTCTGGAAGATGGCGTCGTCTCCGAAGACGACGAAGCGTCCGCGACCGAGGTTTCCGGTTACCACCACCGCGAACGACTGAACTGCGTCACCTTCAGTACGCTTCGCGTCGCCGTTCAAGTCGATCCAGGCGCCTGGGCTGGTCTCGGCGACGATGGTGTCGCGCGTATTTAGCAAGGCCCAGCCGCCGAAGATGCTGAACCCCTTCATGCCCCTGGTTAACTCGTGCGGCCTGAGTCGAGTGACCCGGAAGTTAGCGGGCGTGTTTTCGACGATGTTGTCCTGCTCGAAGATCACGGCGTTGGATATGGACGTGTGCAAGCGGTGCAGCAAGCCGGCAACCGGCGGGCCGATGTGAAGCATGATGCAGAGCCGCCCGCCCCGCTCGACGAAGCGCGTGACCGCCTCGACCTCGCGTTCCGTCAGCGGCTTGAACGCACCCGAGATCACCAGCCCGCCGGCGCCTGCCAGCTCTTGATCGGTGAGCTCCCGGCCGGTGGTCGTGATCTCGAAGCGCTGATCCGCGAGCACCTGCGCGAAGCGGGATAAATCGAGCGGGCCGTCTCTCCCGGCCAGGAAACGTTGCCCGTGCGATTCGTCGAATAGCGCGACGAGCCGGTTGGTCGCGTCAGCGGCTTGCACAACGGCGAGGAAGAAACCGCACCAGGCCACTATGGTGGCCCCGCCGGTCAGCTTGGTTCGCATGCGCCGACCAGAGCCTGTTGCCCGGCCAATTGCAAGGCCTCCTCACGCTGCGGTGCAGCGCCGGGAGCACCGCTCTTGTCGAGGCTGGCGAGGCGGTGCCGCCTCGTTCTGACCCAACGCCACTGGTCACGGGCGAACCACCCGCGCTCGGCATGTTCCGGGCGTTGGCTCGGTTTTCGGCAAAAACGTGATGCGCCGGCTGCTCACCAGTTGGCGTGATCGCTCAGGCGTTTGGCCCGTTCATCTCCTTGGCACAGCGGTTGCCCTTAGCACGAAGCAAAGGACACCGCATGGGAGGTGAAACAATGAGCGCCGTAGTGGTGCGCCTGCTGGCTGCACTCTTCTGGTTGGTGGCGACGACATCACCTGCCTGGGCACTTGCCGCCTCGGGCTCCGGCTTGGCTGGCAGCCCCCACGATTTCACCAAGCCGAGCAATAGCGCGTACCAGGGCGATCGCAAATCCGACATGTGCATCTTCTGCCACGTACCCCACAACGGTAAGGGCGCGGCCGGCCGGTCACAATGGGATCAGATGGCAACTAGCGCCGACAACGGAACCAGTGGCCCACAGGCTTCGGCGACCTTCGACTACCTGCCCCTGTGGAACCATGAACTCACCGGCAACTTCGCTTCCTACACGACCTACCAGAACGGTCTCGGCGCACCACAGGCCGGCGCCAAGGCGTCGCAAGCGATTGCCTCTGGCCGAACTCCGGGCAGCACCTCTCTGCTCTGCCTCAGCTGTCATGACGGCAGCGTGGCCATCAACACCTACGGCAATGGCTCGCAGCTCGGCGGGGGTGCCACGATCGCCGAGGCCTACATCATCGGCAAGGACAATTACCTGGGAAACCACCACCCGATCGGCTTCGACTACGACGCGGTGCGGTCGGGGGACAAAGAGATCAGGTCGGCGGATGCCGCCAGCCTAACGCCGACAACCACCGTTAGAGACCATCTCTATGGTCCGGGCAACGAGCGCATGGAGTGCGGCACCTGCCACTCGGTGCACAACACCGGCAACAGCGGCGAAAGCCTGCTCTGGCGCAGCGACGCGCGCAGCCGGCTCTGCCTCACCTGCCACGACAAAGGCCGCTACGCCGCGCCGTAGGTCGGCGAACAACGCAGGATTACAACGAACTGAACGAATTAAACCGATTGGGCGGATTCGGAATCGAATGAGCGGCCACCAGCAATGCCGACGTCGAAGCCTCGGCTTTCTCCCATCCGTGAAATCCGTTCGATCCGTTTAATCCGTTGTAAGAATTGGCGGCCGATTGCGGCACTGCCGGGCGCGTGTTAGCTGAGAGCCATGCCGCCCACGGCCCCGTTGCGCGCCCGACTCGCCCAAGCCGTACGCTTCGACGGGCTGTGGTGGCGAAGATTCGCTTACCTCGGCTGCGTCTACGGGCCGGATTGGTGGACGCACTATTCGCCCCCGGTCATCGCGGCAATCATCTTCGCCATCGTCGGTCGCAACCGCCGCGGCGCCATCACCAACTTGCAGCGCATACTGGACCAACCCGACCGGCGGCGCGCCGGGCTGACGGGCTTGCGTATGTTCGCCGAGTTCGCGCACTGCTTGACCGAGACGACGCAGTACTACGGGCCGCGCCCGCGAGCGATCCGCCTGGATACTCCCCAACACGATCCACTGGCCGAGGCGCTGCGCGCTGGCCGCGGCGCGGTGGTGGTCACCGGCCACTTCGGCAACTGGGACATTGCGGCTAAGGCGCTGTGCGACTACGGGCGCCCGATCAACGTGGTTATGGCCCGCGAGGTCAATGCCACCACCCAGGAGTACGTGCGCAGTGCCCGCGAGCAGGCCGGGGTGCGGGTCATCTTCTCGGACAGTTCGGTATTCTCGTCGCTCAACATGATTCGCGCGTTACGTCAAAACGAGGTGGTAGCGATCCAGCTCGATCGCATGCTCGGGCCCGGCGGCGCGCGGCAGTTGCCGTTTTTCGGCGCCCTCGCCCCGTTTCCGTCCGGCCCGTTCGTGCTCGCGCGCTTGGCCGGAGCGCCGGTAATCCCGGTCTTCATTCCGCGCCTGGGGCCGCGCCATTACGCCATTCGTGTCACTGGCCGTTTTTTTCTGGCCCGCGAAGCTCGCGATGCTCACGCGCTCGATCGCGTCATGGGCGAGGTGGTGCGTGAGTTCGAGGCCATGATCCGCGAGTTTCCGACCCAGTGGTTTCAATTCGCGCCGTTCTGGCCGGCGGCGGCAGCGGCGGCGCTGCCGGCGGTCGACGAAATCGAAGCTCGCCCGCAGCGCCGCCTGCGGCGATAGCAATGCCGGCCGGTTGCTCGCCCTGATCCGGCGAGTATCCGGTGGGCTTAAGCAGACAGCTCAGCGGCGATGCGCGAGCGCACCAACTCACGCAAGCGATCGCGGTCTTCGTAGGTCATGCCGGCGGTGGGAATCGGTTCGAGCACCACCAGTTCGGCCTCTCCCGGAACGATCGAGAGGTAGCCCCCCTTCGGCATGATCGCCTGGGTGCCCTTGCAGACCACGGGCACGACCGGAATGCCGAGATGAATGGCGGCGACGAACGGCCCCTTCTTGAACGGCAGCAGGTTGCCGTCACGGCTGCGCGTGCCTTCGGGAAAGATGATGGTGGAGAACCGATCGAGGTTGAGGCGGTTGAGCCGGTCGATGGCTTCGAGCGGATTATTGCGATCGATCGGGATCATGCCCATGGTGCGCAACACCAGGCCGAGAATCGGCTCGTTGAACATCTCCTGCTTGGCCGCGAAGCGGTTGTTGCCGGGCAGGTAGCCGAGCAGTGCGGCGATGTCGAAGTGGCTCTGGTGATTGGGGGTGAACATGTACGGCCCGCCGGCAAGATGTTGCAAGCCCCGCACCTTCACGCGCACGCCGCACAGCCGGGTCAGGTTGCGCGCCTGGGCCTTGGCGAACGCCCAGGTGACGTTCTTGTCGCGGATGAGGCGATACATGACCACGGCGATCGCGCCCATGGTAAACAACATGGCGCGGAAGATGAAGCGATTGATGACCGTGCGCACCGGCGAGAGTGCCGGCGGCGATACGGTCTGAGCCTGAGTCTGCATGGGTAAGAGGCATCACAAAAACAAGCAAAAGGCAAAACCAAACGCGCGCCGCTGGGTAGGCGACATGTAATGTGAGTGAGGCGCGATAGGTCAGACCCGTAGCTCTCTATCCCGCGAGGCGTGTCGGAGCCCCGCTCACCCTTCGGGAGGTACACCCTCTAGCGCCGTTGCGATCAGCGGCAGGACGAGTTCCGGATCAGCCAGGGGGGCCGCATGACCGTTGCGCTGCGCCGGACTCACCGGCGCCACCGCTCCCATGCGCTCGATCAGTTCGCGCCGCGAACGACCGAAGAACTTCACTACCCGGTCCTCCCGAATGTCGGGCTCTTCTCCCGGCCGTTCCGTGAACAACATGACGGTGCCGGACGCAAACGACGATGCCAGGCTGCTGGCTCCGAAGATCGCCTGCTGGAAATCGCCTTCGGGAGCGAGGTCCTGAACCACCGCCGGCAACAGCGCCCGTTGGATGACGCGCTTGACCCGGTGCAGCCAGCGCAGCCCGGGCACGTCCCCCAACAGCAGCAGCAAGCGGTCGGCATCCGCATAGCAGCTGCCGCCGATCAACGGGTTAACGTAGACGGCCGTCAGCCCGCGTAGTTGGCCCTGCGGATCGCTTGCACCGGCGTAAGCCGGCAGGAGAGCGCCGATGCTGTAGGCAACCAGAATGATCGGCGCGGGTAGCGCCAACAGCCCTTGGCGCAAGCAGCAGGAGGCGGGAGCCAGGTGCGCGGTGTCGTCGTAGAGGAATGCCGCCAGATTCGCCCGCTGGCGCAGCGCGCCTGCCAAATGAGCGAATTGTCCGGGGGCGCCACCGCCGCCGTGAATGAAGACGACCGTGGCCCGGCCGTTGATCAACGGCGATTCATGAACGATTCCGGGTCGAAACCTCCCCCGGCGCACCGCGCTGCGGTACTCGCTCCGGCCGAACTGCCAGAGCACAGGTCCGGCGGCATCGACTGTCGCCCCGGTGGTCGCGGGGCCTATCAACGACAGTCCCGCCACGACTGTCACTCGCGCTCCTGGCGCAGCAGGCGGCGGCGGCGCCGGGCGTTGCGCAGCTGCCGGCCAGCGATCCCGAGCACGGTAGGCAGGTCGAAGCGCGGCCACTCGAGCAAGGCCTCCATGATGGTGATGCTCTTCTTGGATTGCCGGCGCCAGTCGCAGACCAGGCTCGGTTTGTAGATGCGCGGCGAGCGCAGCAAAGCGCTGCGGTCCAACACCTCACCATGGCGCAGGTACTCGACCGTGATCGGGAGGTGCAAGCGCTCGCCCAGTGCCCGCTCCGCCGCGGCTTGGTCCAGCCGGGCCGGCTGCGGCGCTTCGATCAGGAAGTGTAGCCCGCGCTGGCGCACGACGATGAAGAATGTTCGCGTGCCGATCCGGTCGCTCACCTCGTAGGCAGCATCGAGCACCTCACAGGCGGAGGCCTCGCGCCCGCCGAACTCGAGCAGCTCCTCGAGCCGCCCCAGTACCGTCGCGGTCGGGCGCGGGTCCCCGCAAGGGCACGGCTCCTGGTCCAGCCGCACCAGGTCTTCGGTGTAATAGCGCACCAGCGGCATGACCTCGTGCACCAGGCTGGTGACGGTGAGCACACCGGCATCACCGGCCGGCACCGGGGCGTGAGTGTGGCGGTCGAGCACTTCGATCTCGACCAAATCCGAGCACAGATGGAGGCGGCCGTGCAGGCAGCTCAGCCCCAGGCCCATGGCCTCGTTCGAGCCGTAGAGTTCGACCACGCGCACGCCCCAATCCTGCTCGATAGCGCGCCGCAGCGCCGGCGGCAGCACCGCGCCGCCGCAGAAGATCACTTTGAGTGACTCGGCCTCGCGACCGAGGTCCAGCCCCTGCTCGCGCGCCAGCTCGCGCAACAGCATCGCCTCGAAGGGCAGGCAGGCGAGCGCGGTCACCCCCAGGCGGCGGATGAAGCCGAGCGCGCGGGTGAACGGCACATCCCAAGTCAGGTTACCCGCCGGGATGTGGCAAGCCCCGGCGGATTGCAGCGCCTGCTCGAAGATAAACGCCGCCGGTGCAAACAGCGGGAAGCGGTTCAGCAAGATCGCGCCGGCCGACAGCTCCGGCACCATGCGGCGCAGCATCTCCGCCAGCAGCCGCACCTCGAGCAGGCCGCACCAGGTCGAGATCGGCTCGCCGGTGGTGCCGCTCGACTCGTGGTAGTGCCAGGCGGCCGCGGGCGCCACCGCCAGCATCCCGAACGGGCTGGCGTCACGCAGGTGGTGCTTGAACGTCAGCGGCAGACGGTTGAGCTCGGCCGCGCGCGTCAGATCGTGGCCGGCGAGGTGGCGAGCGTAGAACGTGCTGCGCCGCGCTCGCGCCACCGCCTGGCACAACTGCTGGTCGCGATCGTCGCTAGGAAGCGCCGCCGGCTCATGGCCTAAATGCATCGTCACCCCTCGACCTCCAAGTGCGCAAAGCGCTGGTGCAGCTCGGCCTTGAGCACCTTGCCGGTACCCGATTGCGGTAGCGGCTGGTGCACGAAGGCGAAATGGCGGGGGCATTTGTAGCCCGCCAAGTGCCGGCGGCAGTGCGCGATCAAGTCGGGCGCGCTAAGCGTGCCGCCGGCGCGCGGCACGACCACCGCCGCCACCGCTTCGCCCCACTGCCGGTCGGGCAAGCCGATCACCGCCGCTTGGGCTACCGCCGGATGCCGGCAGAGCACGGCCTCGACCTCAGCCGCAGATACGTTCTCACCGCCGGTGATGATCAGGTCCTTGAGGCGGCCGACGATGTGCACGAAGCCGTCGTCGTCGATGCGGCCGAGGTCCCCGGTGTGCAGCCAGCCGTCGCGCAGCGTTTGGCGGGTCTCTTCCGGGCGGCGCCAGTAGCCGAGCATGACGTTCGCGCCCCGGGCGGTGAGCTCGCCGACCTCACCCGGCGGCAGCTCCCGGCCGGCAGCATCGCACACGCGCAGCCGAACACCCACGACCTCGCGGCCCACCGAGCCCAGACGCGAGCTGGCCGCCGGGGAATCGTAGTCCAACCACTCGAACTTCTGCGAGGCCAGCATCGGCGCCGCCTCGGTCATGCCGTAGCCCTGGCACAGGATAGGTCCGAAGCACCGCCGGGCCGCCCGCAGCAGATCCACCGGCATCGGAGCGCCGCCGAACACCAGCAAGCGGAGCGAGGCGTAGTCCGCCGCCGAAGGCCCAGGGTGATCGACCAGCAAGCCGATCATCGCCGGCACCAGCGCCGATAGGGTCACCTTTTCGCGCCGCACGACTTCGGCGAAGGCGGCGGGCGAGAACCCGCGCATGAAGGTGTGCCGGGCACCGGCCGCGGTCAGCGCGTAACATGCCCAGGCGTCGGCAACATGAAACATGGGGGCCGCGTGCAGCCAGACATCGTCCTCGAGGAAGGGAAAGTTCATCAGCCCATGCTGGGCGTTGGCGACCACGTTGCGCTGACTGAGCATGACACCGCGCGGGCGCCCGGTGGTACCGGAGGTGTAGAAGAGATTTATCATGTCGTCTTCGCGCCAATGGCGTGCGGCGTGGGTTAGCGGCGGCGCCGGCGCCAGCAGGCGCTCGTAGGCAAGCATTCCTGCCGGCGCCTCGCCGGTCAGCGCGATTACGTGTCTGAGATCGGGCAATTCGGCACGCAGGCCGGCAACCGCTTCCACGAAATCCGCGGCCACCAGCAGCGCCGAGGCGCGCGCGTCGCGCAGGGTAAATGCGATCTCGGCGGCAGCCAGTCTGGTGTTCAACGGCACCAGCACGGTGCCGGCGTAGTGAGAGGCGAAATATGCTTCCCAGTAACGGTGCGAGTTGCCCGCCAGCACCGCCACGTGATCGCCGGGGGTGAGCCCGAGCCCGAGCAAACCGGCTGCAAGCCGCCGCACCCGCTCGCTGGCCTCACGGTAGGTGTAGCGCGTGTCGCCGTCGGCAAGCGCGACCCGCGAGCCGTGAATCGCGACGGCGTGCTCCAGCAAATCCCCCACCAACAACGAAGTCATGTTCACCTTAGCCGGCGGTGACAAAACAAGATCGACAACCAAAAGTCAAAACCGAACGCCGGCATCGTCGCGCGCATCGCCGCTTCACTCAGGCAGGTGCCCTCCTCCCAGCGTTGACTTGGAGGAGCAATGCTCGATAATCCGCGCCGTGCGCGTCCTGCTGATTTCACCGACTCACTACACCGCCGGCGGCTCGCTCCACAAAACCACCCGTTACTGGACCAGCGGACTCACCCTGCCCTATCTCAAGGCCCTGACCCCACCCGGGCATGAGGTGTCGCTGGTTGACGAGCTGTTCTATGACGTAGACCTGAACTGCGACACCGACCTGGTCGGCATCACCGCCATGGGACCGCAGATCAAACGGGCCTACGATCTTGCCGACCACTTCCGTGGCCGCGGCGTGCGGGTGGTGCTCGGCGGCACCTGGGTAAGCTTGACGGTGGCAGAGTCGCTGAAGCACGCCGACGCCGTCGTCGCCGGCGAAGCCGAAGAGGTGTGGCCGCAGCTGCTCGCCGATTTCTGCGAGGGGCGCAATCGCCGTATCTACCGCAGCGAGCGCTGGCACAGCCTCGTCAACCTGCCGCGCATCGACTACACCAGCCTGCCGCTGCTCAAGTACGAGGCGTTCAAGACCAGCTGGCTCTACCGCATGTACTTCCACTGGCCGGTGGTATTTTCGCGCGGCTGCCCGCACCCGTGTGAGTACTGCGCGGTGCAGACTTACTACCAGCGTGGTTTTCGCACCCGGCCGGTGGCCGAGGTCATCGAGGATCTGCGCGCGATCAAGGCGCTCGGCGCCAGCCGCATCTTGTTTCTCGACGACAACCCGATCGGGCATCCGGACAAGGCCAAGGAGCTGTTTCGAGCGATGCTCCCGCTCAAGCTCAAGTGGGCCAGCCAGGCGACGATCAACATCGCACGTGACCCCGAGCTGCTCGATCTCGCCGCTCGTAGCGGCTGCGTGAGCCTGTCCATCGGCTTGGAGAGCATCAGCGCTGAAAGCCTGGAGTCGGTCAACAAAGGCTTCAACCTGCCGCACCGCTTCGCCCAGGACCTGGCGGCGATTCGGCGCCGGGGCATTCAGGTCATCGCGCTGCTGATGGTGGGCCTCGACGGCGACAAGGCCGACAGCTTTTCGCGTTCGCTCGATTTCTTGCTTGACAACAAGGTCTCGTTTCTAAAGCTGTTCACGCCCTGCCCGTATCCGGGCACAAAGTTTTACGACGAGATGTCCGCCGCCGGGCGAATTCTGGTGCACGACTGGGGCCGTTACGACTACGGTAGCCCGCTGATCAGACCCGCGCACATGACGCCGGCGCAGATGATGGATGGCTTTAAGTACGTCTACGAGGGCTTCTATTCCGTGCGCTCGATCGCCAAGCGCCTGCTACCGCCGCCGCGCGGCAGTTACCTCGAAACCCTCGCCTACTTGGTTGCCAATTTGAAGGTCAACCGTTACCTGCACACGCACGAGAACGCCTGGGCGACGATCTCGTAACCGGCGCGCGTCCCACCGCTTCTCGACCGGCAAGGGTGCAAGCCCGCCTTTAGTGCGACCAGCACGGATGGCTGGCCGCTAGACTGCTCGGGGGGGGCGGACTGGCGTCATCGCGGCGGCGGCTCTCCCTCAACTACCTGGCGTGTCAACGACCCAGCGCTAACCAGTAGTGTCGGCGCGGCGGGTTTGCTACGGTGGCGCGCATGACGACGACGATGCAGGCGATTCAATATGACCGATTAGGCGGGCCGGAAGTGATGCGGGTGGTGGAGCTGCCGGTGCCGGAGCCGCTGCCGGGCTTCGTGCGCGTGCGTAACCACGCCATCGCAGTCAACTTCCACGACATCAACACCCGTCGCGGCGATGAGCCGGATGTGGCCCTGCCGGTTACCCCGGGGACGGACTTTGCCGGCGTGGTCGACGCGGTCGGCGAGGGCGTCGAACATCTCAAAGTCGGCGACCGTGTGCTGTGCATAAACACCGACGGCGCCTATGCCGAGTTCGCGCTCGCTTTCAGCGCGATCGCCGTGCCGATTCCGGACGGGCTGTCGTTTGCCCAAGCCGCGGCCTGCCCGGTGGCCGGGCTAACGGCGTACTTCCTCGCCAAACAGATCTGTCAGGTCACGCCCGACACCGTCGTACTGACCCACGCCGCCGCCGGCAGCGTGGGTTGCTTTCTCGGGGGTTTGCTGCGGCAGATCGGCGCCACCGGTATCGGGCTGGTGAGTAGCGATGAGAAGGCCGCGGTGGCGCTGCGCGCCGGGCATACCCACGTGATCAACTACCGGCGCGAAGATCCGCTGGCGCGGGTGCGCCAACTCACCGACGGCCGCGGCGCCGATGTCGTGTACGACTCGGTGGCCGGCCCGAACTTCCAGCGCACGGTAGATATGACCGCGACCGAGGGCACGATCGTGCTCTTCGGTCACGCCGCCGGTGATCCGCCGGCGGCGGCGATCAACTACTGGCTGCACTCGGGGCGCAACCTGGCGCTGCGCACCTACTTCCTCGGTACCACGATCCAGGCGCACATGGAGCAAATTGCGGGCGTATACGGCGCGCTCTTCGACGGCTTGATGTCCGGGGCGATCGCGCTGCCGATCGAGACAATGGCGCTGCGCGATGCCGCCAAGGCGCACGCCCGCATCGAGTCGCAGCAGACGTTCGGGAAGATCATCTTGACGCCGTAGCCCGCCGCGAGCCGGCTCGCCCGCCCGGCCGCTAAGCCTCGGCACATCTGCGGCTTCGGGAAGTAGTGGCCGGCCATTTCCTCCGGCACTCCGTCGCGCATCAATCCCCGGCGCCCACCGCTGCCCGCCAAGGCCAAAATCCCTTGACATTACGCGCGAAATAGCGCTAGCGCTATGCATCATTATGCGAGGCGTCGTTACTAGGCTCGGGTGATCAGCACACAACCCATAATAGGGGGCACGAATGGAGCCAGGACGTATGTATACAAAGGTGCGTCAGGACGGAGTCGGAGCCGAACGCCTGCTCGGAAGGCGGCGGCGGCTCGCTATGCCCCTTGCTGCATTGGCGGTCGCCTGTGGGCTGGTCTTCGCTGGGCCGGCTGCGGCTGACACCTGTGTCACGATTGCTACGACGGCGAGCGGGGACGACGCACGGGCAGCATCCAATCTGCAGAGTTCGTACGGCAGCGTGGCCTTCGCCTCGTGCAGCACCGCGTTCACGACTATCACAGCGGCCCGCTCGCTGATTGGCGGCACTAATTTCTCTGTGCCCAATCTCTATTTCAAGTTCGACACCGGCGCGTCGCTACCGGATGACGCGACGGTGACCAGCGCACAGCTCGATCTCTACGTGTCCGCTGCCGCCAACACGGACGGATTCAATCTCCAGGCAGACTGGATTGACTGGTCGGCGGGCTGTGGCGCGGCGGTCTGGACACGCGACCCGGGAAACGACGCACATAGCGGCACGGGCGTTTCGTCACTGACGACGAGCGCAGTGAATAACTTTGCGTTGGCAAATCTCACCAACGTTAGTCTGACCGGCACGACTTACCTCCGCGTCTCCGTCAGTGGTGGGCAACCGACGGGGCTGAACTTCGTGGACATTGCCGCCTGGGACGAAGTGAGCCAGCAAGAGCCGCGGTTGCAAGTGTGTTACGACGTCCCGACGCCCACGCCCACCGAGACCCCGACGACGACACCGACCGACACTCCGACGGAAACGCCGACGGAGACACCGACCGAGACGCCAACGGAGACACCAACCGCCACGCCGACACAAACGCCGACCGAGACACCGACTGAAACGCCCACGGCGACACCAACCGAGACGCCGACGGTTACTCCAACCAACACGCCGACGGACACGCCGACCGCGACGCCAACTCGCACGCCGACCAGCACTCCGACGATCACCGGCACCGCGACGCCCACGTATACGCCCACCGTCACTCCAACGGCGCCGCCGCCAACGGTGGACGATGGCGACGGCGTGTCCGGTGGCACCGAGGACGGTGCGCCGTTCGCCGGTGGTCTGCCCAGCGGTGACGGCGACGGTGATGGGACGCCGGACAAGGATCAGGCTGACGTAACCTCGCTGCCCGGACCGCGGGGCTACATCACGTTGAAAAGCTCGTGCGATCAGAACTTGATGGTTCAAGCGCGAAGCGAGAGCACGAGTATGCCCGATCTGTCGTTCAACTATCCGTTCGGCCTGCTGAGCTTCGAGCTATGCAACGGCGGGCCGACCTGCTCGGGCTCCTGCTCCACGGCGTACGTGACCGTGATCTTCCACGGGGCTCAGGATCTCAGCAGGTTCGTTTACCGCAGACACGGGCCATCGATCTACTACAATCTGCCTACCAGTCCGCCGTACAACACGATCATGACCGGGAACATGGCCATGTTCATGCTCACCGACGGCATTCTGGGCGACGATGATCTGACGGTGAACGGCATGATCGTGGACGAAGGGGGCCCCGCGATTCCCCGGCCTCCGGTGGCAGCCCCCGTTACATCCCCGTGGGGCTTATGGGCCCTGGCGGCAATACTGGGCGGCCTGGCCTGGCTCGCGCTGTGGCGGCGATCTCACCCGGTGTGAGCAGGAACCCTTTGCCTACGTTGCCGTATTCTTGAAGAGCGGCACCTAGCCGCGCAGCAACACGTCGCAGAAGAAGCGCACACGCTTGACGGCGCGGCCGAAGGCGTTGTGCTGGATGTTGCGGCGCAGCCGCAGCAGCAGCTTGCGCTGGAGTTGAAAGCGGTCGAGCGGCGGGCGCCGTGACGGGCGTAAGCCGCCGCTACGGCCGGCTGCTTCCACCGGCGCGAACAACGTGGCGCGGGGAAAGGCCCAGGTCGCCAAATCGGCATCGTCGATGGCCGCCACCATGTCGCGCACGATGTTCAGCTTACGCGCATCGCCGGCCAGCTCCGCCGCCCACTTCTCCACCGACTCGGTCACCGGCCGGGTGTGCCGGTTGACATTGACCGGGTCGCCGAGGCCTTTGGAGTCGTGCTCATGGGCGCCGTAGTCGATCATGCCGGGCTCGAACTGCAAGCCGAGGAAGTCGCACACGCGCTCCATCTCGGCTTCCGGGTTCTGCACTAGTTGTTCGTAACCGACCTGGATCAGCGGCACCGCCCGCTCGCGGATGAACCGCGCCATCGCCGGCACGTAACGGTTCAAGATCGGGTTGAACCTCCGCGCGGCCTCGAAGTCGCCGTCGAAGAACGAGTTGGCGTACGAGCTGAACACCGCCGCCGGGTGGCGGGTGAGTACGATGTAACGCGCCCGCGGATAGAGCTTGGTCAGAAACGGCAAGATCAGCCCGTTGGCCGGCGTCTTGTCGAGAAAGAGCGGTTTGCCCTGGCCGCGCCCCGCCAGCATGCGGCCGTAGAGCACGTCTACGTAAGCGCGGCAGGCGTCGAGGTAGTCCTGTTCGCCACCCGGCAAGTCGGCGACAAACTCACGCGTCGCCTGCGCCGCTTGCAGGTGATCGAAGGGCGCGGCGTCGACGCTGTCGTAGTAACCCAGATGCGCCAGCGGCGTCAGCAAATGCGGTTCCGGGCGGCTGTAAATCGCCGAGTGCGAGCTGAGCATGCGCATCAGCAAGGTCGAGCCCGAGCGCGGCGGGCCGATCACGAAGAGCAGGCGCTGCTCCATCGGCTCGATCGCGCGCGGCGCAATCCGCGGTGAAACAATCGGGGATGAACTGTCACGCGGTTCCATACGCAGGCGGCACTATAGCCGAAGCGCGCGGGCAAGTGCACGCCGGCCTCGGGCGGTTCACGGCAGACAGCCGGCGAGGGCGCTGTTCACGGCCTGCACTAGCTCGTCCACGGTGACCGCCCCATCGTTACTGCTGTCGAACGGCGGGCAGTCGTCCAACGCCATGATCCCGAGCGCGATATTCACCCCCCGTACCAGTTCGTCGATGGTGACCTCGCCGTCGTTGGTGCAGTCGCCGACGCAGCCGCTGCCCGTGGGGATGGTGGGCGTGGGTGTGGGTGTCGGCGACGGCGTCTCACCGGGCGTGTGGATGGCGGTGAGCGTGGCCGTGAACGTCGCGGTGGGCGCGGGAGTATGCGACCCCGCCGCCGTCTCGGTGGCGGTGGCTGTGGCAGTCGCAGTGGCGGTCGCGCTGGACGTGGCGGCAAGCGTCGGTAAGGCGGTGGGTGAGCTGGTTGCTGCCGATGTGGCCGTCGCAGTGGCAGTGGCAGTGGGGGTGTCGGCAGCCGTGATCGTCGCCGTCGCACTCGGAGTGCTGGTCGGCGTCGCGGTAGCGGTGGTGGTGTAGGTATGAGTCGGGGTAGACGTCGCCGTTGCGGTTGGCGTCACTGTTGGTGTGGTGGTGGCAGTCGAGGTCGCGGTGTCGGTCGCTGTTGCGGTTGGTGTCGCAGTCGGGGTTAGCGAAGGAGTGCTGGTGGCGGTATTCGTAAAGCTTGCGGTTGCTGTCGCCGTCGGTGTGGTGGTCGCGGTGGCGGTCGGCGTCGCGGTCGGAGTGCTGCTCGGTGTGATGGTGGCAGTCGAGGTCGCGGTGTCGATCACCGTTGCGGTTGGGCTGGCGGTTGGTGTCGCCGTCGGCGTGGTGGTCGCGGTGTCGGTCGGCGTCGCGGTCGGAGTGCTGCTCGGTGTCGTGGTTGCGGTGGCGGTGAAGGTCTGAGTTGCGGTTGCCGTCACTGTTGGTGTGGTCGTGGCAGTCGAGGTCGCGGTGTCGGTCGCTGTTGCCGTTGGGCTGGCCGACGGCGTTGTGGTCGCCGTGGCTGTGTCTGCCGGCGTCTGACTCGGTGTTGTTGTGGCGGTGAGCGTGGGCGTGGCACTGGCCGAGGCCGTTGTAGTGCTCGTGGCGGTAGTGCTCGGGCTGAAGGTTGGTGTCGAGGTCGCACTGTGCGTGGGGGTCTGCGTTGACGTCGCGGTAGCGGTCGCGGTCGCCGTGGAAGTAGGTGTTCCAGGCTCGGCCACCGCTGCGAGTGCGGCATTGGCGTTGACCCGCCCGTAGCCGTAATACTGATTGAAGCCGCCGCCGTAGCTCACGCCACCGATCTTGTCGGCGGTATTGCGGATGGCGGTGCGGATCTGGGCGGCGGTGAGGCCGGCGTTCTTGGACAGCAACAGTCCGGCGATGCCCGCCGCCAGCGGCGTGGCGGACGAGGTACCGCCGAAGCTCGCGGTGTAGTCGCCGGCGGCGCCGACGCTGGCGTTGTAGCCGAAGACGCCGGTGCGGTCGGTGGTGGTAATGCCCGCAAAGCCGCCGTTGCTGGGAGCGACGAAATCGAGCGGGCTGCCGTACTGGCTGTAATTCGAGCGATAGTCCCAATCCGTGCTGGCGCCAACTGCGATCGTGCTCGAGAGATTGGCCGGATAGCCCACGGCGCTTTCCGTCTCCGGGACACCGCTGGCCCCGAAGTATGGACCACTGAAGCTGGAGCCGCCATTGTTAGAGACGAATACGTCGAGCTTGTCCCAATTGGCTTCACTCGACACCCAGGCGTAGAAGATCATATCGCCTGAGCCCGAGACCGTGACGGTACGCGAGCGCAAGGTTGTCGTTTGACTGTTGCCGATCGTACCGGCCTTGGCCTGGTAGCGCCCGGTACCGTAGGCATGGCTCGGGTCGTCGACCACACTCCAAGGCGCCGCACCGGAACTGCTCCACCCGCCGGGCAAACCCGGCGTGTCGAAGCGTTCGATGGCGCCATCGGGGAGCACCACCGTTGACAGCCAGACCGTGTCGTCGCCCGAACTGACGGAAGCATCCTTGGTGTAGCGCCACTCGATGATCCAGCTACCCGCGGGAAACCCGGTCAGCACAAAGCCCTGGTATCCGGAAGCGCCGTTGCCGGAAGCGACGAAGGCCGCAGCGCCCAAGCCGCCGCGGCCACTGCTGCTGGCCCAGTCGAATGCGGTCGTCAGCGTCGAGTCGGGCGAGCCGCCACCCCAGCTGTTGTTCAGCACATCGGCGCCGCGCCAGCTACCCAGGCCATCAGCGGTGCGACCGGCGGCGTAGTAGACCGCTGAGGCAATGGCGGCGGAGCTGGCAAAGCCACCGCCATCACCAACAGTGTCCTTCGCGATCTTGAGCGGCAGGATCTTGCAGCCTTGGCACACGCCGGTGACGCCGAGGGCGTTGCTGCCCACCGCTGCGCTCACGCCCGCTACAGCCGTGCCGTGGTCGTCGTAGATAGTTGCCGGGTTGGGGTCGTTATCGCCGTCGGCGAAGTCCCAGCCGCTGCGGTCATCGACCCACCCGTTGCCGTCGTCGTCGATCAAGTTACCGGCCACCTCACCGCTGTTGACAAACATGTTCGCGGCCAGATCTGGGTGAGCGGTTTGCACCCCGTTATCAAGCACGGCGATCACCACCGCGCTGCTGCCGCTCGTCGTGGTCCAGGCCTCTGGCACGTCGGCGTCGGCATCGCTCAAGGCGCCGGTTTGTCCGCTGTTGTGCAGGTGCCACTGATCGCCGTAGAGTGGATCGTTAGTGGTGACGCGAAAGTCGTGAAAGAAGTTGGGCGAAGCCCACCACACCCCGGGCGCGTCGTGCAGGCGGTTGGCGGTCTCGATCGCCGCCACGCCGCCTTGTGCCAGGGTCGCTACGTACTGGTCCGGCGTACCCGGCAAGCGTCGGTAGCCGACGAAGTCGGGCGTGAAGAAGGCGTCCGGATTGCTACCCGGTGCCAGCGCCACCACGATCTCGTCCGTGACCCACAGGCGCGCTCCCACCCGGGCGTTGAAGAAGACGGGCCCACTCCAAGCCACCCCGGCGGCCGACGCCGCACCCTTGATCATGGCTTCGGTATCGACACCCGCCGGGCCCGCCAGGCTCACAACTCGCCGCCCCAGCGCTGCCGACTGCTTGAAACCTGACAACGCGCCCGCAGGGCCGGTCAACTGTTGCGAGGTGCTCTCGGCGTCAACTGACGGCGCAACGCCCACCACCAGTTCGCCGCCAACACGCAACAGCGGCACCTTGCGACCGTCGGCCCAGTAGAAGTCGCCCGCGTCCGTCAGGCTTTCCGGTGTGGCGGGCTTAACTGCGGCCGCCGCACGCACGCGCGGCGGACCGCCGTTGAGGGCGACGGTGTGGGTTGCGCCCTGAGCGGCGCGCAGCGGCGTCTGGGCGTTGGCCGTAGCCGCCAGCCACAACAGCGGCAGGCCCAGCAAGCACGACCGAGTCAGCATCCCTACTCCTGCAAAGCGGGCGTGCCGTGGCGGGGGCATGGGCGAGGTTACGGTGTGCGAAAGCGCTGCCCCTGTTTGGGCTACCAGCCCGCCAAGTCGGCCGCGCGTTGGCGGTGATAGTTGGCCTCGCCGAGAAAGCCGCGGTCGAAGACGGCGCGGCGAAACCACAGGTGCAAGTCGAACTCCCAGGTGAAGCCGATGCCGCCGTGGAGCTCGGTGGTGTCGCGCATGACACGGTCGTAGAGCTCGCTCAGGTGCGCCTTGGCCAGGGCGGCGTGCCGCTCGCACTGGTCCTTGATGTGGTCGAAGGCGTGCGCGGCGTACCAGTAGAGCGACAGCGACGGCTCGATCTCGGTGGCGAGATTGGCGAGCTGATGCTTGACCGCCTGGAAGGCGCCGATCTTCTGGCCGAACTGCTCCCGCTGCATGGCGTACTCGACCGTCATGTTGAGGCAGCGCCGGCAGCCGCCGTAAGCGTCGGCGGCAATCAAGATGCACCCGGCATCAATCACGCGCTGCAGCGCCGTGGCCGCGCCGCCCAAGGGCTTTGCCGGTGTGTCACGAAAGGTGACCGACTCGACCCGACGGGTCATGTCGATCACCTTCAGCGAACTGATCTCGAGGCCCGGCGCACCGCGCTCAATCAGCCACAAACCCGGCCCCTGCTCTCCACGCGCGGCGACCACCATGAGGTCGGCAGTGCCGGCGTACGGCACCAGCGGCTTAACCCCCGACAACTTTCCCGCTTTCACCTGCGCCGTCATCTCCACCGGGCTCCAGCGACTCTCCTCCTCGCCGAATGCGACCGTGGCCAGTGCCTCACCCGAGGCCATGCGCGGCAGCCAAGCACCTGCCGGCGCCGCCGCGCCGCTCTCGATCAAGGCGACCGTGGCCAACGCCGAGCCCAGAAACGGCCCGGGACAGGCGGCGTAGCCAAGCTCTTCAGCCACCAGCGCCAGATCGAGCAGCTCCAGCCCCGAGCCGCCGTGCTCGACCGGCACGATCAAGCCGGTCAGCCCCAGGTCGACCAGCCCTTGCCACAGCTTGGGGTCGTGCCCGCTGTCGCTCTCCATGATCGCCCGCACCCGTGGGGTTGGGCACTGCTCTTCGAGAAAGCGCTTGACGGTGTCCTTGAGCAGAACTTGATCCGCCGAGAGTCCGAAATCCATGCGAGAACCTTTCCCGAGGCTAGTTACAAGAAATTAAACAGCTTAGACGGATTCGCAAAAGGAGCCGCTCCCGCCATCCGCGTCCGAAATCTGCCTAATCCGAGTAATCCGTGGTAAGCCCTCTGCTATCTCTTCGTGGCCGCATCGCGCGGCAGGCCGAGGCCGCGCTCGCCGATGACGTTGCGCTGGATGTTGGCGGCGCCGCCGGCGATCAGCATGCCGAGCGACCACATGTAGGCAGTGAGGAACATGCCCATTGCCGGCGCGCTGCCCTCGCCGGGGGCGAGCAAGCCGCGATCGGCTAGAATGTCCATTGCTAGGCGGCCGATCTCGTAGTTGAGGGTCGTGCCGTAGAGCTTGAGCACCAGGCCGGCGAGGCCGGGCTCCTCATCGCGGATACCCATCGTCAACATACGATACTGGTGGTACTCCAGCGCCAGCAGTTTCGACTCGATTTCGACCAGACGGTTGCGGATCACCGGGTTCTTGCTGGCGGGCTGCCCGCGCAGCGGCACCGCTTGCGCCAGCATCAGCAGCCCATCGAAGGTGCGGCGGTGAATCATCGAGCCGCCGATCAACGCGCGCTCGTGCTTCAAGGTGGAGCGGCTGACATGCCAGCCCTGCCCGCGCTTGCCGACCAGGTTGCTGAGCGGAACCCGCACGTTGTCGAAGAAGACTTCATCGAAATCGGCATCTCCGGTCATCTGCCGCAGCGGGCGCGCCTCGATGCCCGGCGTCTTCATGTCGATCAAGATGTAGCTGATGCCCTCGTGCTTGGAGGCCTCGGGCTCGGTGCGCACCAGACAAAACATCCACTGCGAGGTGCGCGCGTTCGAGGTCCAGATCTTCTGGCCGTTGATCACCCAATGATCACCTTCGAGCACGCCGCGGGTACGCAACGAGGCCAGATCGCTGCCGGCGTTGGGCTCGCTGTAGCCCTGGCACCACATGATCTTGCCGAGCAGGGTGTCACGGATGAAGAACTGCTTCTGTTCCTCGGTGCCGTGCTCGACCAAGGTCGGCACCAGCATGCTCGGGCCCTGGCCGACGACCTCGTGCGGGGCGCGCACCTTGCGGAACTCCTCGGCGACGATCTGCGCTTTGAGCGCGTCGGGTGGCTGCTCGCTGCCGCCGTAACGTTTGGGGACGTGACGATAGAGATAGCCGCGGGCGATGGCCTTGAGGCGAAACTGCGTGGCGCGCTCATCGGTGCGCACCACCGCCCCCAGCAGCGCGGCCGCGCTGTCGGGCGGCGGGGCGGCGGCGGCGTCCTCAGCCGTCCAGTTCTCCCGCAAGAACTGCCGCACTTCATCGCGATAGCTTTCGTACTCGGCGCCGTAGCTCAGGTCCATGGCTGCATTCCTTTGCCCTCACTCTGCCGTCATCCGCGTCAGGCCCCACCACCACCGAACGCTTGTTAACTGACCCGGTGGCGGACGGCAAGTGCTATCTGCGACCCGGCGATCGGCGGCCCCAGCGCAGAGGTCTTACAACGGATTGAACCGATTCAACTGATTTCGGCCACGGCCGGTGCCAACCGGCTGTTTCCGAATCCGCTCAATCAGTTGAATCGGTTGTAAGCGATTCCGCAAGGGCGCCGGCGGGCACGTGACCTGCCAAAGCGCTCGTATCGTGGCCGCGGTTGAGGTAGCAACGAGAACATCATGGAGCGCCGCCAGTGATTCTGCCGCTGGGTGATCAGCCCAACCCGCGCGGGGTGCCGTTTGTGACCTACGCGCTGATTGCCGCCAACGTCGCGGTGTACGCCTTGATCGCGCTGCCGTTGAGCTTCACCGCTCCCGATCCCAACGACCCGGCGCTGCTGGAATACGTGCGGGTGGTGACGCGCAACCTGGCGCGTCCGCTGCCGCTGCGGCAAGTGCTCGAACAGGTGTCGGCCTACGATCTGTTCGTCTTTCACTACGGCTTTCGGCCGGTGGCGCCGAGCCTGGTGGCGCTGTTCACCTCGCTGTTCTTGCACGCCGGCTTCCTGCACTTGTTCGGCAACATGCTCTTTCTCTGGATTTACGGCGACAACGTCGAGCATCGCCTGGGGCGGTTGCCGTTCTTGCTCTCGTACCTACTCACCGGCGTGCTCGCCACGCTCTTCCACACCGTCTTCGCCCTCAGCTCGGCGCTGCCGCTGGTGGGGGCGTCGGGGGCGATTTCGGGTGTGCTCGGCTTTTACTTCCTCTGGTTTCCGCGCAATCAGGTGCGCCTGCTGGTGTTCTTCTTTCCGCTGCTGATGAACGTGATCACTGTGCCCGCCCGGATCGTGCTCGGGCTTTATCTCCTGGCCGACAACCTGCTGCCGTTCCTGATCGCGCAGGAGTTCGGCAGCGGCGCTGGCGGCGTGGCTTACGGTGCGCACATCGGTGGCTTCGCCGGTGGGCTGGCGGTGGCGTGGTTCATGGACCGGCGCGAGGTAGTCGGCCGGCCGGCGGAGTTCCGCGCGACGCCGGCGGCTGCCGGTGCGTATGCGCCGCTCGCTGCGGCCTTGGAGGATGGCCGCTTGGCCGAGGCCGCTACTACTTACTTTGCCCTGCCGCCTGAAGCGACCCGTGGGTTACTGGCGCCACAGCACTCACTGGCGCTGGCCGGTTGGCTGCGTCACAACGGCCACGCCAAGGCGGCGCTAGTCGTCTACCGGCGCCACTTGCGCGACTATCCGCGCGGCGCCGGCGCCGCCGCCGCCCATCTCGGCGCCGGGCTGGTGCAACTCGAAGACCTCGGGCAGGTGGCACCGGCCTACCAACATTTTCTCGATGCCCTCGAACTCGAGCCCTCACCGGAGATAGCGGAGCAAGCGCGTGCCGCTCTCGCGGCCATTACCCGGCTGCAGAAACGCCAGCTCGGGCGGCTGGCCGGCCGCCCGCGGGAATGAAGTGCCGGCATGCCTCTCGCCCAGCATTTCGACTGCCCCGAGTGCGGCGAGCGCTTGCTGCGCAAACCCGGCGGGCACTGCCCGCACTGCGGCGCCGATGTGCGCGAGCACGTCGCCGGCGAGCGCAAGCACGAAACCCGTATCGAGCGAATCATCGCCGTCATCAGCACGCTCTTGGTGCTCGGCGTTTCCATCTTCGCCGGCGGTTGTAATCTGATCGAGGGCATCCTCATCTATGCTGGCGCCGGTGCCCTGATCTGGTTCGTGGCGAAGCGGACGTTCCGGTAAGCACAACGCCCCGCGCACCGGCACCGCCTGTCATTCCCGCAGATAGGGCTGCCCGAGTGCGGCCGGGGCGCGGCTCTTGCCGGCGGAGACCGACAGCGCGAGCAGCGTCATCACATACGGCAGCATGAGAAAGAACTGATACGGCACCGCCAGCCCCAGCGCCTGGAAGTGAAACTGCAAGGCGGTGGCGAGGCCGAAGAGCAGGGCGGCGACGAGGATGCCCACCGGCGACCAGCGGCCGAAGATGACGATGGCCAGCGCGATGAAGCCGCGGCCGGCCGACATGCCCTCGATGAACGTGCGCGCGTAAACCACCGCCAGATAAGCGCCCGCCATGCCCGCCAGAGCACCGCAGGCGAGCAACGCCAGCGTCCGCACGCGCGCGACCGCTACGCCCTGGGCCGCAGCCGCCTGCGGGTTCTCGCCCACCATGCGCAATTCGAGGCCAGGCACGGTGCCGAAAAGCAGGAAGGCAGACGCCGGCACCAAGGCCAAGGCGAGATATCCCAGCGGCGTCTGCGCGAACAACGCCTCGCCGACGACCGGCAGTCGCGCGAGGCCGCCGATGGCGATCGGGGCGATGCCGGCAACGGTCAGGGCCGCGCCGGTGATGCCGAACACCGCGCGATAGGCGACCCCGGTGAGGCCGGCAGCCAGCAGATTCAGCGCCACCCCGGTCACCACCTGGTTGGCGTTGCGGTACACCACCACCAGCGCGAACAAGCCGCCGAGGATCGCCCCGCTGGCGCTCGCGGCAATCACACCCAGTGTGGGCGAGCCGCTGGCGTAAGTCGTCACCATCGCCGCAAAGGCCCCGCTCAGCATCATTCCCTCGAGCCCGATGTTGATGACGCCCGCACGCTCCACCAGCAATTCCCCCAGTGCCGCCAGCAACAGCGGCACCGCCATGGTCAGGGTGGATGCTAGTAAGGCCGTGGCCAGATCCATGGCCGCTCACTGCGCGCTCGGCGCCGGGCGCTGGGGCAGCCAGCGCCCGTGCTCGACGGCAACCAAGAAGAGAATTACGATCGCCTGAATGATCGAAACCAAAACCGCCGAGACACCGGCTTCCCGTTGCATCGCGTTCGAGCCGGCCTCGAGCGCACCGAAGAGCAGCGCCGCCGCCAGCACGCCGGCAGGCGCCAGCCGCCCGAGCAGACCGACCGCGATTGCGGTGAAGCCGTAGCCCGGAGAAAAGCGCTCGTAGAGCCGGAAGGTGACGGCGCAGACCTCGATGCCGCCGGCCAAGCCCGCCAGCGCCCCGCTGATGAGCATCGCCACCACCAGCCGGCGTTCAACCGGAACGCCGGCCAGCCGCGCGGCCACGGCATTGGCACCGGCAGCGCGCAGCTCGTAGCCCAGCACCGTGCGGTAGAGCAGCACGTGGAGACACAACACCGCCAGTGCAGCAACGAGCAGCCCCGCGTGCAGACGCAGCCCCGCAGCCAATCGCGGCAGCCGCAGCGCGGCTAACAGCGCATCGGTCTGCGGATAGCGCCCGCCGGCTTCCATCAACGGTCCCTGGACCAGATAGCCGATCAGCCCGAGCGCGACGAAGTTGAGCATGATCGTACCGATGACCTCGTTCACGTCGCGGGTCACTTTCAAGACGGCGGCGATTGCCGCCCAGGCCGCGCCGGCGGCGGCCGCCGCCAGCAGGAGCAGCGGCAGACCAACCGCGCCCGGTAACGGCAGGCGGCTGCCGGCCCAGGCCGCCACTAGCGCACCCATCAGCAGCTGCCCCTCTGCACCGATGTTCCACACCCCGCTCTGGAAGGCGAGCGCCACCGCCAGCCCGCACAACAGCAGCGGGCAGGTCTTCACCAGCGTCTCGGACAGGCTGTCGGCGCTCCCGCACGCACCGTCAAACAGGGCGGCCAGTGCACGCGCCGGGCTGGCGCCGGTGAGCGCCACCACCCCGGCGCTGACCAGCAGGGCGGCAGCCAATGCCGCCAGCGACGGCAGCAGCCGCGCCGTCAGCTCGCGCACGGCTCAGCTCCCGCCATCAGGCGGCCGATCGCTTCGGCGGTCACTGGTGGTGCCAGCGCCGCACTGAGGCGGCCGCCGTAGAGCACGGCGAAGCGATGACTGAGATCGAGTACTTCGTCGAGGTCGCTGGAGATCAACACCACCGCGCGGCCGCCGGCGACAAATGCCGCCAGCGCCGCGTACACCGCCTGGGCGGCGGCGATGTCGAGCCCGCGCGTCGGATCCACCGCCAGCAGCACCTCCGGCTGCGCCGCCAGCTGGCGGCCGACGATCAGCCGCTGCTGATTGCCGCCCGACAACGAGGCTACCGGCGTGGTGAGCGCGTCGGTTTGCACCGCTTGGCGCTCCACCAAGTCGCGCGCGAATGCCAGTGCAGTACGGCGCCGCAGCCAGATCCCGTCGCGCACGCGCCCGAGCACGGCGCAATTGAGCAGCGCATTATCCGCGACACTCATGGTGAGGGCCAGCCCCTCGCGCTGGCGATCGGGGGGAATGTTGCCGATGCCGCCGGCGGCGGCCGCCGCCGGTGAAGTCAGCAACACCCGCCGGCCGTTCACCTCCACTGCACCAGCGCTCAGCGGCCGCAGCCCGAGCAGCGCCTCGAACAGCTCCTGCTGCCCGTTGCCGGCGACGCCGGCGATGCCGAATATCTCGCCGGCACGGACCGCAAACGTGACCTGGTGCAAGGCGCGGCCGTCCGTGGCCTTGGTAGACAGCCCCGCCACTCGCAGCTGTCCCGCCGCCGGCGCCAAAGGCGCCTGGCAGGCTTGCCGCGGCGGCGCCGGCGCCCCGATCATCAGCACCGCCATTTCAGCCTCGCTGGTCTCCGACACTGCGCGCGTGGCCACCACCCGTCCCCGCCGCATCACGGTGACACGGTCGGCGAGTTCGCCGACTTCGCGCAGCTTGTGGGTGATGAACAAGATCAGCGCACCGCCAGCGCGCAGCCGGCGCAGCAAGCCGAACAGCTGCACGATCTCGGCCCGGGTGAGTACGGCGGTGGGCTCGTCCAATATCAGGATGCGCGCGTTGCCGGCCAGCGCCTTGACGATCTCGAGGCGTTGGCGCACGCCCACCGGCAGCTGTCCGGTGAGCGCGCGCGGATCACCGATGTCGAGCCCGAGTTTACCCGCCAGCTCGGTTGCCTGCTGCACCGCGGTGGCGGCAGAAAGCCGTAAGCGCGGCCGGTCCGGGTGACTGAGCGCGAGGTTCTCCGCCACCGTGAGCGCGTCGACCAGAGTGAAGTGCTGGTGCACCATGCCGATGCCGGCGCGGCGCGCCGCCACTGGCGAGCGGAAGTGCACCGCTTGGCGGTCGAGATAAATGGCGCCGGCGTCGGGCCGATACAAGCCCGACAAGACGTGCATGAGGGTCGATTTTCCGGCACCGTTCTCGCCCAGCACGGCGTGGATTTCGCCCGGCGGGAATTCGAGCGTAACCGCGTCCAGCGCCTGAACCCGACCGAAACGCTTGCTGATGGCGGTGAGGCTGAGCATGGCTTGGCGGACCGCTTATGGCCTATGCCACGCCGCCCGGCAACCGTGCGAGCAATCCGTTGCTCTGGGCGCGGCGAGCCGGCGCCTCAGAACTCGGCCGTCGGCACTTGCAGTGTGCCGGCCAGAACGGCGGCGCGGGCTTGCTCGATCCGTTCCTTGGCTGCGCCAGGAATTCGGCCGGCCAGCCGCGGATTGAGCTCGAACGCCACCACGCCGTCCTTCATGCCCAGACGTTCGATCTTGCCGACGAACGATCTCTGCTGCACTTCTTTGGCCACGCTGAGAAAGCCGCGGGGGATATCGGCGCTGGCGCTGGCGATGACCACATCCGGCGCCACCTCGTTCTGGTTCTTGTTGCTGCCGAAGGCGTAGACCTGGCGCTCGTGCGCGGCTTGGAAGACGCCGAGCCCGGCGGCGTCGGCGTTGTGGAACAAGAAGTCGGCCCCTTGCTGCACCAGCGCCAGCGCTGCCGCCTTCGCCGCTCCAACGTCCTCCCAGTTGCCGATGTAGGTGACCGCGACGGTGAAGTCGGGGCGCACGGACTTAGCCCCGGCCTCGAAGGCGAGGATGGTGCTCTTCACCGACGGCAGCTCGATGCCGCCGACGGCGCCGGCCTTGCCGGTTTGTGACATCAGCGCCGCCAGCATGCCCTCCAGGTAGGTCGCCTCTTCCAGCAGGAAGCGCAGCGGCGCGACGTTCTTACGCACGGTGTTGCCCGAGGTGGTAATGAATACGGTATCGGGAAAGTCCGGCGCCACCGCCGCCGCCGCGTCTTGAAACTCGAAGCCGTGGCCGATGACCAGATCGAAGCCGCGGCGGGCGTAGCTGCGGAAGCCCTCTTCGAATTCTGCCGGCGTCTTGGTTTGAATCTGGCTGATCTCGGCGCCGAGTTGATCGCGAATCAGCAGCAGCCCCTCGTATGCCAGCGCGTTCCAACCGGCGTCGCTGACCGGCCCGGGACTGAGCAAGGCAACCTTCAAGCCGGCAGCCGGCGACGCCCCCGGCGGCGTCTCCGAGGGCGAACAGGCAGTGAGCCCGAGGGCAACCACGGCCACCCAAACAAAGCACAGAATTCGCATTGCGCCGCCTATAGCCAAGCGGCGCCGCGGCGGCAAGGTGGCTCGGCGGCCGTCAGGTGGTGCGAGACCTTTCGAGGTTCACGCGCACGGCGCGATCCACCGGCGTCGGCTGCCATTGCAGCGCCCAGTAGCGTAGGTGGCCGTAGCCGCCGGCCAGGTGCAGCCACTTCACCAAGCCCGGCTCGATGTCCATCGGCCCGCGCCAGTTGCGGAACATGTACGGCTCCCAGCCGTTGTAGACGATCACCTGACCGGGCATGACGTTGGGCGCCACCTTGGCCGGCACGAAAAACTCGCCCATGTCGTTCCACACCCGCACTTCATCACCATCGGTGATGCCGCGGGCGCGCGCGTCGTCGCTGTTGATCACGGCGTGGGGCTGGCCGCGATGGGTGCGCAGCAGCAGCGGATTGGTGGTGTTCATCGAATGGATGCTCCAGCGATTGTGGCCGCTGGTGAGCACGAACGGATGATCGCCGCCCATCTTGGGATTCTCTTTGTGCGCCGGCAGCGCCTCGCCGGCTTCGAGAAACCAGTCGTGCTCGATGTAGAACTGCGCCCGCCGCGTCAGCGTCGGATACGGTAGCTTCTTCTCGACGTGCCAGCGCGAGTGGGCATGGGTCTCGTCCGCCTTGAGATCGCTGGCTTGGTTGATCGCGAACGGCGAGATGCCCCAGTCGGTGAAGCGCATGTATCCCTTCTCGCGCATCGCCTGCAAGTCGGTTCCCTCCGGGATGGTGCCGCACACCACCGTGTCGGCCAGCATCTCCTCGGAGGCGTCTTCTTCGGTAACGAGCGCGCCGTCGAGAGTGAAGCGGCGGGTGAGGTCGCTCAGGTTGTACGACATGCCGCGCCGGCTCTGGTACTCGGTGAAGCCGCGGGCACGCGCCCGCTCGCTGATCTTGGCCGCGAGCAAGCGGGCGATCTCCCATTCCGTCTTCGACTCGCCGGCGGCTTCCGTCGCCTTGTCGGAGTAGATCAGCGTCAGCATGTGCGGTGACGGGATGTGAAACCGCGGCGCTTCGTAGTGATTGGCCACCGGCAGCACGAAGTCGGATTGCAGCGCCGTCGTGCTCATGCGGAAGTCCATGGTGACGATGGTCTTGAGCTGCGGCCAGAGGTGCTTCAGCAGCATGTTCTGGCCGCCGCGCACGCGGCGCAGCGTGTTGCCGCCGGCCTGGATCAGCACACGTGGGGGCGTGTCTTCGAGCGGCAGCGCCACGTCTTGCCACCAGCCCTTCTCCATGGCTTCGCGCATGTAGTCGTCGAACGGGCGCGCCATGGTCGGATCGTTCCACTCTTTGCGGTTCCAGTTGTCGCGGTAGCCGCAGTGGCGGTACCAGAAGAAGGCCGGCGGAATCATCCCGCCCAGCCCGGCCATGCGGCAGACCATTTCGATGCGGCACATCTCGTCGGTTCGGGTCGGATCTTCGGCGTGCAGGGCCGCCAGCATGCCGTCGCGCATGGCGAGGAACTCGCGCGTCGCGTCCGTGCCCGGCTGTTCCTTCTGCGCCAGCAGCATCATGCCGTCGAACATGCCGATCGACCAGCAGCCGATGCCCGTCCCCTTGCGGCCCCAGTTGCCGGTAAGCCCCAGCAGCAGCGTGATCGAGCGCACCATCAAGTCGCCGTGGAAATACTTCAGGGAGGTGCCGCCGGCCCACACGGCGGTCCGCTTGGCCGCCACCTTGCGGGCGAGCCGGCGAATCTGATCGGGATGCACGCCGCAGATCTTGGAGGCGCGCTCGGGTTCGTACGCTTGCAAGTGGGCCTTGAGCAGTTCGAACACCGGCGTCACGGCGACGCGCGCGCCGCCGGCCAGCGTCACCTCGTAGCGCCCCGAGAGAGCCGGGTCGACGTCACCCAGCGTGAGCGAGGCGCGCGGCGCTTCGGCCACCTTACCGGTGCACGTATCGAAGACGTAAAACTGCTCCTCGCTCCCGCCCGCTTTCAGATCGCTCTCGCGCAGGAAATGCCCGGTGTCGGTGCGTGCGAGGAACGGCAGATCGGTCTGCTCTTTGACGAACGCGGCGTTGTAGATGCCTTCGTCGATGATCACCTTGCACATCGAGAGCGCCCAGGCCGCGTCGGTGCCGGGGCGCACCGGCAGATGAGTATCGACCAGTTGCGTCGAGGGGCTGTTGTCCGGCGCGAAGATCACGACCTCGGCGCCGTTGTAACGCGCCTCCACCATGTAGTGGTACGACGCCATCACCGTGTAGACCGGGTTGGCCTGGAAGACGATGATCAGCTCGCTGTGAAAGGAGTCATCGAGGCTGCTGCACAGGTTGAACTTTCCGAACGTGAGGTAGAGGCCGGGGCTGAAGTCGTTGATCTCGGCGTTGACGTCGGTGACCAGGCTGCCGATCATGCGGAACAGGCGGCCGAGGCCGACCATGTTCCACGGCACGCCTTCGGCGCCGAGCAGCTCGATGATCGACTCGGGGCCGTTTTCTTGGATCGCGTCGAGCACGGAGTCGGCGATGGCGGTGAGCGCGTCGTCCCAAGTGACGCGCTGCCAGCGCCCCTCGCCGCGCTCACCGGCGCGCCGCAGCGGGTAGAGCACGCGGTCGGGGGCGTCGATGGTCTGGCTCCAGCACACGCCTTTCTGGCAGCCGAGCGGGTTCATGTCGGGGACGCCCTTCTCGATCGTCGGGAAGTTTCCGGCCTGCTCCTCGCGCACGATCTTGCCGTCGCGCACGTAGACGCGCATCGGGCAGTTGCCGGGGTAGCAATCGACGGTGTGTGTGCCCCACACCACCTTGTCCCAGCGCCAGACATCACGGTAGCGATCTTCCGTGGCCGGACGCGGCGTGCCGGTCAGCGATTTTTCGTAAGCACGAACGACAGTACGAGTAGCTTGATCCATAGGGAGTCTCCTCGTTGAACGTAGGGCGGGCCGTGCCTGCCGCGCTTCTGTCTCAATCGCGATAAAGGCTGGCCGGCACCGCCGGCCCTACGGATTCTTCCATTACTTCCAGGTGATCTCCGCCGGGTCGCGGGTGAATGGGCCGAGCATTTCCTTCCACTCGTAAGCGATCAGCGTCTTGACGATCTCGGACGGCTCGCCCCGGCGGCGCTTGGCGATCTCACCTTCGAGGGTCTGCATCGCGGTTCCAACACCCGCACCGAAGAGTGATTCGAGATAGCCGATCGGGATGCGGCGTTGGGATTCATCGAGCGAGCCGTCGGGCCGGATTCGCGGCGGCGACAGGGGCGGGATGTAGAAGACGTTGGGCTCGGTGTTCCATTCCGGATGCAGCGGCAGCGCCAACCCCCAGCGGTGCACCAGCTTGTGCACGGCGCTGTTCTGATCGTCGATGAAGCCGACGAAGACCGCGCGCCCGGCGCATTGGCGCGCGCAGGCCGGGGCCACGCCCTTCTCGATGCGCGGGAAGCAGCCGATGCAGTGCTGGCTCACGCGCCGCGTCTCGTTGAAATAGATCTTCTTGTACGGACAAGCGCGGATGCACTGCTGCGAGCCGCGGCACTTGTCTTCGTCGCGCAAGACGAGCCCATCCTCCGGCCGCTTGTACATGGCGTCGTGCGGACAGGCTTCGACGCACGACGGCCGCGTGCAGTGATTGCAGAGGCGCGGCAGATAGAAGAAGTAGGCGTTGGGGTACTCGCCCGCGCCTTGGTCCTCATCCCAGTTCATGCCCCACTTCGGCGGTGGTCCGTTGGGATGCAAGAACTCCTGCTGGCCCGCGCCCGAGGCGTACACCTGATCGAAGTTGAACTGCCACGCGGCGCCGGTTTCCTCGGCACTCGGCAGGCGCCCGAGGGTGAGCTGCCCGGCTGCGTCGTACCCGCCGCCCATCTGCTCGTAGTCGCGCGGCGTACCGCGGCCCGGTTGGGTGTTCACGGAGCACCACCACATCGCGTCGGTCCCGTCGCCCTGCGTCCACAGGACCTTGCAGGCCACCGAGCAGGTCTGGCAGCCGATGCAGCGGTTGAGATCGACGACCCAGGCGAGCTGATGTTGTCCATTATTCGCGGCGTTCATCTTTGCCTCCTGCGGCCAGCGACGAGCGGCGGGCGCGGCGCCCGGTGATCGCCCGCAGCCGCTGGGACCTTGTAACATATCTCCGCCCGTCTCCATCCTCGCGCGATGACGCAGGTCAAGGAAACCGATGACGAAGGAGGCGGGGGATGGCGGAACTATCGGGCGCGCTAGTTCGAGGGGACGATACGAGTTTGCGTCATGCAGCCCGTGATCCGAGCGGAGAATCCGGAAGCAGTACGCGATCGACGAAGCCCGTCGGCGATCTCCTTCAGAATTGGCAGCTCCTACCACGTCGATCACGCGACGCGGGCACGCCGCATGGATCCTCGCTCCCGTGAAACGGCGGACAAGTCGAGCGGTTGACGAGTGCTGAAGCTGGCTGGCGTTGTTGGTGGCGCCAGCGTCGAGGTTGACGCGGTGTGCGGTCTGTTGGAAGAAGCTCGCGGCCTGTGACGGGAACAAGGTGATCGACGGAGGGCTCGCGCCAAGGCGCCAAGCCGCGAAGGGGGATCGGGAAACTCGGCCGAGCAGGAATCGCATGAGGGGCGACACCGGGAATTGCACATCCACCACCGTTCAAGCTCCGAGGCTTCGCGCCTTGGCGGCTGGCGCGAGAGAGATTGTCCGGGGCAACTGTGGGTTCAAGACCGTGAGCCGAGGAGCGAACGGTGACGCTGCTTGATCTGCTTAAACTGGAGTGGACCTTCTTCGGGCTGAAGGCCCCGCGCTTCGCGTGGGCCGGTGGCGGCGGTTTGCTGCTCGTCACGCTGCTTATTCTGGGCTGGCTGTGGTTCCGAGTGCTGCGCGGGACGCTGAAATCGCGGAGTATGCCGGCCGACTTCCGCGTCGGTTTCCACCTCGCTCGCTTGAAGTTGATACCGGCCCTGTGATTTGAACCGGCCCTGGTTGATCACGGGGGCTCGATGGCCAAGCAGGTGCGCAGAGTTGGTGGCAGCCGCAGGCGCCCGACGCCGACCGCGGCGGGGGACGGGCCGGTTCGCGAGTACCGCCACGACTCGAAGCGCAAGAACATTCCACCCGCGGGGTTGGCGGCGCAGGGGGTGGTGCGTGAGGCGCCGAAGTTGCACTTCGGCTACAACCCGCACCTGCCGCCGGTGCTGCGCTTCGATCCGGAGGCGGTGCCGGATCAGTTGCCGGAGCTGCTGGAGGTCGCGCGCACGCGGGCGCGCACGGCCGAGGAAGCGCGGATGCTCGCCGATGGATTGCGCCACCACGAGCCGTGGCTGGAGTGGGCGGGCAAGCGCGAGAAGAAGGGCTTCGAGGTCGAGCCGGTCGCCCTCCACATCCACGAGCGCGTCGCCACGCAGGCGATCCTGAGCGTCGCGGCGCGCCAGGACGTGCAGCGCGATTTCTTCGCCGATCCGCAGCTCGAATACCGCAAGGCGATTCAGTTCTACCAACACGACGTCGACTGGACGAACCGCATGATCCTCGGCGACTCGCTGCAAGTGATGGCCAGCCTCGCCCGCCGCGAAGACCTCGCCGGCAAGGTCCAGATGATCTACATGGACCCGCCCTACGGCATCAAGTTCGCGTCCAACTTCCAACCCGAGATCGGCAAGCGCGACGTGAAGGACAAAGCCACCGACCTCACGCGCGAGCCCGAGATGGTGAAGGCGTATCGCGACACGTGGACGCTGGGCGTACATTCCTATCTCTCGTATTTGCGCGACCGCATGATTCTGTGCCGGGAGTTACTGGCAGATACGGGCACCATCTTCGTGCAAATCTCGGACGAGAATCTGCACCGCGTCCGCTGCGTGATGGACGAAGTGTTCGGGCCCGCGAATCTAGTCTGCCTTATTTCATTCGCAACAAGCGGTGGCCGCGCCGCGGCTCAACTGCCCGTGACTTCGAACTACCTGCTTTGGTACGCCAGGGACATCTTGATCATGAAATTTCGACGCCTGTTTCAGGGAAAAGACCGGGGAGGAACGGGCTCTGGGGAATTCTCTTGGGTGACCCTGAAAGACGGACAGTGCAGGAGAACGACCGCAGGAGAAAATGCGGACCTTTCACTGCTTCCGACAGACTTCGAGCTGTGCATCCCAAGCGACCTCACATCTTCTCACGAGTACATCCGAGACGAAGTCCCTTATGAGGGGCAGACGTTCCAGCCAGGCAAGAGGTATTGGTCAACCTCCGTGGCAGGCATGCTTCGACTTGGTAATGCGGGGAGACTGATCGTGCAAGGCCGCACCCTTCGCTTCAAGCGGTTGTTCTCCGATTTCCCGTATAGCGAGTACGACAACACATGGACGGATACCGCGGCGCGTGGTTTCTTTGAGGAGAAGATTTACACGGTACAAACCAGCGCCCGAATCATCGAGCGCTGCATGCTGATGACCACTGACCCCGGAGACCTCGTCCTTGACCCGACTTGCGGGAGCGGCACAACTGCGCACGTCGCAGAACAATGGGCGAGACGCTGGGTGACGATCGACACCAGCCGGGTGGCACTAGCATTGGCGCGCCAGCGGCTGCTGACGGCGCGCTTCGACTACTACAAGTTGCGGCGGATCAACGGCGACGATCTGCGGCGCAACAAAGATGGCCCGTGGCTGACGGATAACGCCGGCATCCTCAACGGCCCGTGCACGTTCGACTGCAAGACCGTTCCGCACGTCACGCTCAAGAGCATCGCGCAGAACGTTGCGCTCGATGCAATCTTCAAGCGGCATCAACCGGTCCTCGACGCGAAGTTGCATGCGCTCAACGCCGCGCTGAAGAAGACAACGCCTGAGCTGCGCTCGACGCTGAGCGCGAAGCTGGCGGCGAAAGAACGGATCGAGGGCCGGCGCGCGGTGAGCGACGCGGATCGCCGCCGCTGGCTGTTGCCGAAGACCGAGTGGCGCGAATGGGAGGTTCCGTTCGATGTCGACGAGGCGTGGCCGGCGGAGCTGAAGACGGCGCTCGCCGAGTACCGCGCGGCGTGGCGCGCGAAGATGGACGAGGTGAACGCCTGCATCGCCGCCAACGCCGAGCAGGAGGAGTTGGTCGATCAGCCGCAGATCGAGCGCGGCGTCGTGCGCGTCGCCGGTCCGTTCACGATGGAAGCCGTGATGCCGGCCGAGGAGTCGCTCGACGAGCCGACTCCCATCGGCGGCGAACCGGAAGTGCTGCAGACGTTCGGAGCGGCTGACTCCGGCGGCGCGGCACCCGCCAACGAACCGGCGAACGCCGAAGCGTACCTCGACAAGATGTTACGCCTACTGCGCGCCGACGGCGTGCGCTTCCCGAACAACAAGGTTGCCAAGTTCAGCCGCCTCGAACCGTTTCAGGGCGAGTTCCTGCACGGCGAAGGCGACTGGAGCGCAGGAAACGGCGAGCGTCGTGTGGCGGTGTCGATCGGCCCGCAGTTCGGGCCGGTGACCGCCTACCAGGTCGAGAACGCGTTGCGGCAAGCACACCGCCGCGGCTTCGATGACCTCGTCTTCGCCGGCTTCAGCTTCGACGGCTCGGCGCAGGGCGCGATCCAAGACGATCCGGATCTGAAGGTGCGCTGTCACCTCGCGCACATCCGCCCCGACGTGAACATGGGCGATCTGCTCAAGGAGACGCCGAACAGCCAGCTCTTCACCGTCTTCGGCATGCCGCGCACCGATTTGCGCAAGCTGAAGGACGGCATGTTCGAAATCGAGATGCAGGGCGTCGACATCTACAACCCGGTGGAGAACACGCTGCTGCCCACCAATGCCGACAAGGTCGCCGCGTGGTTCCTCGACACCGACTACGACGGGCGCACGTTCTGCATCACGCAGGCGTTCTTCCCCGACAAGAGCGCCTGGGACAAGCTGGCGCGTGCGCTCAAAGGCGTCATCGATGAAGAGCGTTTCGCCGCGCTCAGCGGGACGGTATCGCTGCCATTCCCGGCCGGCGAGCATCGGCGCGTCGCGGTAAAGGTGATCGACCCGCGCGGCAACGAAGTGATGCGCGTGCATCGGCTGCCGGGCGGAAAGGGAGAGGCGCGCTATGTGGGGGAGTGAAGCCATGGACGAGAGGGCGCAAGTCGGCTCGGGGCGAGGGGAGGGAACCCATGGCTACCGGTAAGCTCCTTCGCCAGCTCATCAAATCAGGAGTGGAGGGCAACCTGGAGGGCTTTCGCTCCGCCTCGGAGGAAGTGATCAAAGAAGAGCGGCAGAAACAGCATCATCTGCTCGCCAACGATTTGGAGCGGCTCCTGTACGGCCGGCCAAAGCAGATCGGTCACTCGCTCGGGGGTGCGATGGACAAGGTACCCGTCGATCGAGAGCGCAATCTGGCGCTGATCGACCTCCGTGAACCTGTGCGGCGGCGGGATGATGTCGTGCTCTCGGACGAGACAAGCTCCGCCGTCGAAGAGGTGCTTCAGGAGCAACATCACCAAGAGCGGCTCGCGAGCTATGGCCTGCGCGCCGCCGATCGCCTGCTGTTCTACGGTCCGCCGGGTTGCGGCAAGACCCTCACGGCCGAGGTGATCGCCTCTGAGCTGGGGCTGCCCCTCGCAATCGTGCGGGTGGACGCCGTGGTGTCGTCCTATCTCGGCGAGACGGCAGCCAACCTGCGCAAGGTTTTCGATTTCGCGGCGGCAAGCGCCGCCGTCGTGCTCTTCGATGAGTTCGACGCCCTGGCCAAGGAACGCGCGGACGAAGCGGAACACGGCGAACTACGGCGCGTGGTTAACGCCGTGCTCCAGATGATGGATGCCTACACCGGCCGTAGCGTGTTGATTGCCGCCACCAACCACGAACGCATGTTGGATGTGGCCGTCTGGCGGCGGTTCGAAGAGGTGCTGTTGTTCGAGCCGCCAAACCTTGAGCAACTGCGGCGGCTGCTGGCCTTGAAACTGCGTGGGGTACGGCGCGAGTTTGAGGTCGAGGATGCGGCGGCGACGGCTCTCTTTACCGGCATGGCGCATGCGGATGTGGAGCGGGTGCTCCGCCGGGCTATCAAGGACATGGTGCTGGCGGGGCATGAGTTCCTCACGCTGCGGCATCTGGAGACCGCGGCGTGCCGCGAGCGGCCGCGGCAGGCGCGCACCGCAGGGAAGTAAGGCGTGCCCGAGACCTACCCCCATTTGCGACTCCTCCGCGAGCAGCCGGTCAATCCGCGACGGCCTAGGCTGGCGCCCATTCGGGTCGCGCCACCTGAGGACTCCAGGCAATTCGGCGCCAATCTCCAACGAAGCCTTCAATCGGCTCGTGAGCGCACAGCACAGGATGTCGGCGGATTCGACGACCGGCGACTCATCAAGCTAGAGCTGAGCGCGCCAATCGACCCGGCCGAGTTCCAGAAGCTCTCACGCGAAATCGAGATCGTCAGCCAGGAGGACCAGGCCGTTGTCCTTGCTTTTGCGACGGATGCGGCGCTTGCGGCGTTCGAGGCGAGGCTTGCCACGCTCGTCCGTGGTGAGATGCCCACCTATCGCAATCTGTTGTTCGCACTTAAGGGGTTCGATCATTGGACGGAGGACGACCGCACGGGCTGGGCTTTGAGGCAGGAAGGCTTTCCCGATGCGAGCCTCTTCCTCCTCGATGCCGAACTCTGGCCGGTGTCGCGAGCGACGGGACGCGACCAGAGTTGGCAGGCCTTCGAGTCATGGATGCGAGAGCAAGGCATCGAAAAGCTGGATGCCGTGAAGCAGGCGGAGCTGGTGTTATACAGGCTCCGGATCAACCGCGACCAGGCCACGCTGCTGCTGCGCCACCGTGATGTGCGCACAGTTGATCTGCCGCCACGTTACGGTCTGGGGGTTGCCCTGTTGCAAACGGACATCAAACAGCTGCCGCCCGTTCCCGCACCGGCGGCGAACGCCCCAGGCGTTGTCGTGCTCGACAGCGGTCTGGCGACGGGACATCCGCTACTCGCCCCAGCAGTGGGCGATGCGCAGAGCTTTGTGGCGGGCTTCGGATCTGATGATCAGCATGGTCATGGCACCCATGTCGCCGGCCTCGCGCTCTATGGCGACATAGAAGGCGCGTTGCGCACGGGTGCGCTGGCGCCAGCGTTGCGTTTGTTCAGCGGGCGCATCCTCGATGCGGACAATGCCAACGAGTCGAAACTGATCGAAAACCAGGTGGATGAAGCAGTCCGCTACTTCCACCGCGAGTATGGCTGCCGGGTCTTCAACCTCTCGTACGGAGACCTGCGCAAGCCGTATCTCGGGCAACATGTGCGTGGCCTTGCGGTGACACTGGACCGACTCGCGCGAGAGATGCGCGTCCTGTTCGTGGTTCCGACCGGGAATTTCGAGGGTACCGACACCGTTCCTGCGGACTGGCGCGAGGACTACCCGCGCTACCTACTCAGGGACGATGCGAGGCTTCTCGACCCAGCGCCAGCGCTCAACGTCCTGACCGTGGGCAGCATCGCGCGTTGGGACGCGACCTTCAACGCCCAGCGGTATCAGGGCGATCCCACGGAACAGCCGATCGCCAGGCACGATCAACCGTCTCCCTTCACGCGTTCAGGACCCTCCGTGAAGAATGCGATCAAACCGGATCTCGTCGCTTATGGTGGGAACTGGGCTGTAAACCTGCGGACGGCCAACCGCTGGATGGTGCGGCAGGGGCTGGGTGAGCTATCAACGTGCAAGGACTTCGCTCTCGGCCGTTTGCTCGCCGAGGAAGCGGGGACGAGCTTCGCTGCGCCGCACGTTGCCCACCTCGCTGCGCGTATCCTCGCTGAGCACCTCGATGCAGACCACAACCTGCTGCGCGCCCTGCTCGTCGCACACGCGCGCTGGCCCGAGCCATGCGACGGGCTGTTGCCCGACAAGGACGAGCGCATACGCGTGTGCGGCTACGGCAAGGTGGGGGAATCGGCGCTTGAGCGCTCGACGGAACAGGAAGTAACCCTGATTGCCAACGATACGATTCCCGACCGCTGCCACCACTTCTATGAGGTGCCATTGCCGGATGCCTTCTTCGAAGGCCGACAACGCAGCCGGGAAATCACGGTTGCGCTGGCGCACAGCCCGGCGGTGCGCACGACTCGGATGGCATACAAGAGCTGCGATATCGAGTTTCGCCTCGTGTGGGCCGAAGACCTTACCGCCGTCACCCGTATGTTTAACGCAGCTACCTCGCGAGAGGAGTATCAGCGCATCGCGGAGGCCCACGGGGCACGTGTCGGCTCTCGGAGGCGTGGTGCGGGCACTGTCCAGGCGGATACGTGGACCGTGCGGCGCGTGACCACTCAACGGCGAGCGCAGCGACTGTTTCTGGTGGTCACGCGCGTTGACGAAAGCTGGGGTCGCGAGTTTACCCTAAGCGAGGAACCGTACGCGATCGACGTGGTGCTGCGTGACCGCGAGAACGTCGAGGCGAGGCTGTATGCACAAATCCAGGCACGGTTGCGCGCTCGTGCGCAGGCTCGTGTGCGCGCCTGACTACCACCCTGACAGCGAGGAGGGGGTCGGTGCATGACCAAGAAAGCAACGAAGCTGGCCGATCTACGAATAGAGCCGCCGCCGCGCGCGAGGCTCTCGGCTCAGGAACCGCTGAAGCGGATGCGCGGGTTCGACCCTCGGAAGGACGATTTCGTTGCTGCTGTTCGGGCGCGCAAGGGTTGACGTGTACTCAACCTCTAGGGGGCACCCGGCCGAGTGGCTTGAGTTTCGACAACGGAGGTAACCGATGGCTGCGTTCAAGTGCCAGGTCTGCGGTGGCGAAACCGCCAGGAGCCAGCTCGTCAGCGAAGTGTTGGATGTTGGTGGCCGGCGGGTGCTGGTAGAACACATCCCGGCGGACATCTGCGCCCGTTGCGGAAAACCAGCCTTCTCGCGCGAGACCACCGAGCGTATCCGGCAACTGGTGCATGGCGCAGGCCGCCCGGCTCGGACAGTCGCGCTCGACGTCTTCAACCTGGCACAAGGCCCCGCGCCAGCATGAAGCCGCAACAACAACCGCTTCCGGTTCAACCGGTCAACGAACCGATCATCTGCAATCCGTACGAAGAGCCGACGGCGCACTGGGTGTACTCGACGGCGACGGGAGAGGCGCAGCGGATGTCGGGGCGCCGGCCGGCGAGCTATTGGTACAAGACGCAGCGCACTGGCAGCGCGCAACGCGACCTGTTCGCCGAAGAAGAACGCGATGACTTGCCGCTGGTGAACGCCCTGCGCGAGGACGTGAAGCGCTGGCGGCAGGCCAACTACGAAGGCGCCACGCCGGTGACGAAACAGTTGCTCGCGCACTGGACGCGCGCGGATCGGCCGCGACGCTTGTTCTTCTGCCAGCGCGAAGCGGTGGAGACCTTCGTGTACCTCGCCGAGATTCTCGCCTCGAGCAAGCGCCCGCGCTGGCGGCCGGCCCTGAGTGTCGAGGACTACCAGCGGCTCTGCGGCAACGAGCGGCCCTCCATCATGACGCATACCGCACTCGGCGTCTTCCCGAGCTTGGTCGACACGCCGAACGAACCCGGGCTGCCGCGCCTCACGCGTTACGGCTGCAAGATGGCCACCGGTAGCGGCAAGACGGTGGTGATGGGCATGTTGGTGGCGTGGGCGTTCTGCAACCGCGGGCGAGTACCCGGCGATGAGCGCTTCCCCTCAGCCGTGCTGGTGGTCTGCCCGAACCTGACGATCAAGGAACGCTTGCAGGTGTTGCGGCCGGAGAACGACAACAACTTTTACGCGGCCTTCGACCTCGTGCCGTCGCAGCTGATGCCCGAGATCAAGAAGGGCAAGGTGCTGGTGACCAACTGGCACCTGTTTGCCCCCGAGTCGCCACACAGCGAAGGCGGCAAGACCTACACGGTGGTAAACAAAGGCGAGGAGAGCCCGGAAGCCTTTGCGCGCCGGGTGCTGGGCGATCTGTACGAACGCGCGCCGATCATGGTGCTGAACGACGAGGCGCATCATGCGTATCGGCCAGCGCCGGTGGAAGAGGCCGCCCGGCTGTCGGCCGCCGAGAAGGCGGAGCGCGAAGAAGCCACGGTGTGGATTTCCGGGCTCGACCGGATCAACCGCGCATGCGGGATCAAATTCTGCGCCGACCTGTCGGCCACGCCGTTCTACATCCAGGGAAGCGGCTACATCGAAGGCTCGCCCTTTCCGTGGGTGGTGAGCGACTTTGGTTTGGTCGATGCGATCGAGTCGGGCATCGTGAAAATCCCGCGCTTGCCCGTCAGCGACACGACCGGCCGCCCCGAGCCGAAGTATTTCCGCTTGTGGGAGACGATCAACAAGGGGCTCGAACCGGGGGAGCGGCTACCCGGCGGCAAGCCGAAGCCCGAGGTCGTCTGGCGTGACGCGGAGGACGCGCTCATCACGCTCGCCAGCCAGTGGAAGGAGCGCTTCGAGTACATCCGCGACGCCGCGCCCGAGCAGGAGCACACGCCGCCCGTGCTGATCATCGTGTGTGACAACACCGACATCGCCGAGCTCTTCTACCGCAACATCTCGGGCGAAGAGAGCGTTGAGGTCATCAACGACGATGACGAAGAAGACGAGGCCACCGCGGCCAACGGCGGCGGTCGTCGCAAGAAGAAAGCGAAGACCAAAACTGTGTACGGGAACGGCAAGCTGTTCCCGGAGCTATTCTCCAATCGCGAGGGATTCCGCGCGACGCTGCGCATCGACTCGAAGCTCCTGGCGGAAGCCGAGAGCGAAGATCCGAACGCCAACCGGCGCGAGGCGGCTGAAGCGCTGCGCGAGATCGTCGCGACCGTGGGCAAGGCCGGTCAACCCGGCGAGCAGGTGCGTTGTGTCGTGTCCGTGCAGATGCTGACCGAGGGGTGGGACGCCAACAACGTCACCCACATCTTGGGTCTGCGGGCGTTCGGCAGTCAGCTCCTGTGCGAGCAGGTGGTCGGTCGCGGCTTGCGGCGGATGGATTACACGCCCGACCCGCAGACGGGTTTGCTCGCGCCCGAGTACGTCGACGTGTACGGGATTCCGTTCTCCATCATCCCGTTCAAGGGCCGCGAGACGAAGAAGCCGGCGCCTGAGGATAAGCCCAAGAATCACGTGCGCGCGCTGGAAGAGCGCAGGCACTTCGAGATTCGCTTTCCGGTCGTCGAGGGCTACGCGTTTGCGTTGCGGCAAAACCTGATCAAGGCCGACATCGGCGATATGGAGACCCTCCAGTTGGAGCCAAACCGCAACCCGACCGCGGTGTTCGTGAAGCCGCAGGTCGGCTACCAAGTGGGGCGTCCGTCGGTCGGCGGCGGATTTGAGTTCGTCGAACAAGATCGCGAAGCGTTCTACGCCAGCACGCACCTGCAGACGATCAAGTTCGAGATCGCGCGCCAGATCGTGTGGGCGCTGAGCGAAGGTGCCGGCAACGGCAAGCCGAAGCTTCGCCTGCGCTCGCGGCATCAGCTGTTCCCGCAGGTGTTGCGGCTGGTCGACGAGTACGTGACCCGCAAGGTCGATTGGCACGGCTGCGATGCCCGCGAACTGGGGCTGGAGACGTATGTAAAGCGCATCGTCGAACGACTCATCGACGAGATCGAACCCGACGATGACCAGGGCGAGCCGCCGCTCCTCCCGATCTTGAATCGCTACAAACCGGTCGGCTCGACGGCGGATGTCGACTTCAAGACGACGCGACGCTGCGATCCAACGAGCAAGAGCCACATCAACCAAGTCGTGTCGGACACCGCGACGTGGGAGCAGTCCGCCGCGTTCCGATTGGAGCAGTCACGCCACGTGGCGTTCTACGCGCGGAACGATCACTTGGAGTGCGTGATCCCGTACGAGTATCTGGGAGTCAGTCATGCCTACCTGCCGGACTTTCTTGTGCGGCTCACCAACGGCGTGACGCTGCTGTTGGAGATCAAGGGCTACGAGGACAACCAAGATCGTGCGAAGCATCAAGCGGCGCGCCGCTGGGTGGCGGCGGTCAACAATTGGGGCTGCGAGGGGCAGTGGAATTTCCATGTGTGCCGCGACCCGCAGATGCTCGGGCGGGAGCTGGAGTACCTCTGCCGCACGCCGGTCCGCGAGCATAAGTGACGTCGCAGGCGGCGGGCGACGTTGCGGCCGGTACTGGTGACGAATGGCGACCTCACGCGGGGTGCCCGAAGAGAAGCCAGGACACGCGACATCCAGGTCGTTGACGGCGCCGATCTCTGGAAGTTACTCGACGCCACCCCCTGCACCGCGGCTGAAGTGGAAGCCACGGCAGCGCGCCGCCTGGCGAGCATGCGCGACGTGCAGGCGGCCATCGACGCCGCGGCGGGGAGAGTATCGTGATGTTCGCCCGCAGTCGGGCGAGACGACGAGGTGGTAACGCGGTTTGTGGGCCCGGCATCGGTATGGTAGGAGAGACCATAACGAATGGCGAGACGCAGTGGGGTACCTTTACGCACTCAGCGCATTGAGCGCTTGGTTTTCGCTGACGGGTCGTTTCTCGAAGGAACCATCACGCAGTTTGCGCCGTCCCAGCCCATCGGTTTCGACTACCGCCTGGTCTATCTCGCCAGCGATGGCACCGTGCTGATTCTCTATGACAACCAAGGCGGGCATGCCCCGCACCGGCACATCAAGGGAACGCGAGAACCGTATCGTTTTGTCGGGATCGATCAGCTCGTTGACGACTTCCTGAACGACGTGGAGGGCATCCGTCGGGAGGACGAACCATGAAAGTGCGGAGAGTAGTGATGGGCATTCGCAGCGTTGACGACTGGCGCGCGGCGGTGAAACGCGAGGTGAAACGTGCGGCGGCCGGGCGGCGCGTCAGAGCGACCGAGTCGCTCACCTTCGAGAACGCCGCGGCGCTGCGCCATTTCTTCTCCGACAAACGCCTGGAGCTGCTGCGCGCGATCCGGGAGCACCGGCCACGGTCGATCAAGGCTCTGGCTGAGTGCGTCGGCCGGGACTTCAAGAACGTCAGCGCTGAGGTGCACTACCTGTCGCGGCTCGGTTTGGTGGAGCTGGGCAAGGAAACGGGCGCCGGCACCAAAGGTCGCAGAGCTCCGCGGGTCGCCTGCGACCGGATCGAGCTGCGGATTTCGCTGTAGGAGTCAGCAGTGGAGCAGTAATCCGTCTGCGTGTCATCTTGACCCCCCTCAGCGGCGACGACGTCATCGCAATACGCGCGCGCGAGGTCAGACTGATCCAGTGCAAGCACACGCTCTGGGATGCAAGCGTGGACGCCGACGTGATCGCGGAAGTGATCCATCCCTTCGACCGTTACCGCGCTCGCCGGCTTCGGGCCTTCCACGCGCTGGCGACCTCGCGGCCGGTACTCGTGACGAACAGAGACCTCACCCGGCGCGGTCGAAGAGAACCAAGGCTCGCGACATCCGGGTTGTTGCCGGAGCCAATCTCTGGAACAGGCGACCGACGTCGCTCGACGGGGGCCGCACGCAACCCGATCTGGCAGGAACTCCTTCGAGGGAAGGCCCCCCAGCCTGCACGCCAGCGCAAGCTTGCCCGCTAGTGAGCACCAACGCGGACGCCCGCCTCAATCGAGTGGACCCCATGACGCAACGGCTATGACCTGTTCCCCCAGTACGTGGACCCCGGCAGAGATCGGGCAGTCCCGAGCCGTGCCCACACGCATTGGAGCCTCCCACATGAAAGCCATCGACGTTCATGCCCACATCTCGACCCGCGAAGGCACGGTCAGCATGCTCAAGTACCAGAAGGGCATCATGCAATATTACATGAAGATGGAGGTCTCCGACGACCAGGCGATGAGTTTCGCCAAGACCGACGAGCAGATGGCTCAGGACTTCATCGACGCCGACGTGAGGGGCATCCTGGTCGGCTGGGACGCCGAGGCCAACACCGGCCACCCGCGCGTCAGCAACGACTACCTCGCCGATGTCGTCAACCGGTTCCCGCAAGCCTTCATCGGCGCCTTTGCCTGCGTCGACCCGTGGAAGGGGGAGATGGCGCTGCAAGAAATCGAGCACTGCATCCGCGACCTCGGCATGATGGGCGTGAAGTTCCAGCAAGCCGCGCAGGCGTTCTATCCCAACGAACCCCGCTTCCGTCCGATGTGGGACCTGTGCGCTTCGCTGGGCGCGGTGGTCCAGTTCCACACCGGCACCACCGGCCTCGGCGCCGGCTTACCCGGCGGCATGGGCATTCATCTGAAGTACACGCGGGGGATCCCGTACATCGACGACGTCGCCGCCGACTTTCCAAGACTGCAGATCATCTGCTGTCACCCGTCGTGGCCCTGGCAGGAAGACACGATCGCCGTCGTGCTGCACAAGGGCAACGTCAACATCGAGCTGTCCGGCTGGTCTCCGAAATACTTCACCGACTCGCTCAAGCGCGAGATCCGCGGCCGGCTCCAGGACCGTGTGATGTTCGGCTCCGACTATCCGCTCATCCCGCACGCACGGCTGTTCCAGGACTACGAACAGGAAGGCTACCCGCCCGCGATTCTGGAGAAGGTCTACTACAAGAACGCCCAGCGGATTCTGGGGCTGAGCTGAAGCGCTTCGCCCCCGGTTCGCGGTCCCGGCAATAGCTCTGCGCTGCCACCGTTGCTCAAATGCCTGAGCGTCGGCCGTTTGTGGCTCCGGCCCACCTTGCTGTAAGCTCGGCGCTGAGCCCACTTTGCGCACGCCATCTGGCATGGGGCGTGCTCAGGCGGAACCATTTGGTGAGGTGCGTACGAACACGAACGGGTTTCCTGCTGAGCTTGGTCAGTATGGCCGCGGTCGCCCTGGTCGGGCCGGGCCGGGCCGCCGCTGACGACGTGACCGAGCGTGAGCTGCTGCTCTTCGACGAGCCGCAGGTCAGCGCTGCGGCCAAGCACACCCAGCCCGTGCGCGAGGCCCCGGCGGCGGTCACGGTTATTACCAAGGACGACATCCGGCGCTTCGGTTATCGCACGCTCGCCGAGGCGCTGCGTTCGGTGCGCGGATTTTACGGCAGTTCCGACCGCAACTACGACTACATCGGCGTGCGCGGTTTCTTGCGGCCGAGCGATTACAACGATCGTATTCTGCTCTTGATCAACGGCCACACCTACAAGGATGACATCTACCAAACGGCGCAGGTCGGCACCGAGTTCGGCATCGATCTCGAAGCGGTGGAGCGCATCGAGGTTGTGCGCGGGCCGGGCTCGGCACTCTATGGCGGCAACGCGCTGTTTGCCGTCATCAACGTGGTGACAGCCGGCGCAGGCGATCGCCGCGGTGTGTTTCCGCTGGTCGAGGCCGGCAGCTTTGGGCGCAAGCGCGGCCAAGTGACGGCCGGGCACGTGTTCGACAACGGTCTCGAGCTACTGGCCAGCGGCTCGGTGCTCGACCTCGACGGGCAGCGCCACCTTTTCTACCCCGAGTTCGCTGACCCCAGCACCAATAACGGCGTGGCCAGAGACAGCGACGCCGATCGCGCGCTTAACTTCTACGCCAGTGCCCGCCTCCACAACCTCTCCCTACAGGGCGGCAGCAACTGGCGCGACAAGCACATCCCCACCGGCGCCTTCGGCGCCAACTTCAACGACCCGGACACCAAGAGCGTCGACGAGCGCTCGTTTGCCGATTTGCTCTACACCGCCGCGCTGGCGCCCGAACTCGCGCTCACCACGCGGGTCTTCTACGACCGCTATCGCTACCAGGGCACTTACATTTACGGCTCCGGCACCGATCGGACCAAGAACCAGGATCTGGCCCTGAGTCACTGGCTCGGCAGCGAAACTCGCGCCGAATGGACCGGGCTGCGCTCGGCTCGGCTCACCGTCGGCGCCGAGTACACCTACCACCCCGGCGCGATGCAGGAGAACTACGACCTTCCCGGCGCCGGCCGTATTCTTGACGACAACCGCGCCTTCAACACCTGGGGCGTGTACGCGCAGGAAGAGTTCGCCGTGCTCTCGAATCTCACCCTGGTGGGCGGCTTGCGCTACGATCGCCACTACAACCGCGTCGATAACATCAGCCCGCGCGCCGCCGCGATCTGGCATCCCAGCCCCGCCACCACGCTTAAACTGCTTTACGGCCGCGCCTTCCGTCCGCCCAACTTGTTCGAGCAGTACTACGCCTACGCCAGCACCGGCACCATCAGCCTCGCCAACGCCAAGTTGGAGCCCGAGCAGATTGCGACCTATGAGGGCGTGCTCGAGCAGGAGCTGTGGGGGCGCGTGCGCGGCGTGCTCGCCGTGTATCATTACACCGTCAAGGATCTCATCGACCAAGTTCAGGTTCCCAGCACCGATCCGGATACGGTGGTGATCCAGTACCAGAACGTCAGTGCGGCCCGGGCCACCGGGGCGGAGTTCGAGCTGCGAGTACCGTTGCCGCTCGGGGTGATGGGCCGCGCCAGCTACAGCCTCCAGGAGACCCGCGCCGCCGGCGGCCGGCTGCTGAGCAATTCTCCCAAACACCTCGGCAATGCCGGCGTTGCTTTTCCCTTACCGGCGGGATTGTCGGGCGCCGCCGACATCAACGTGGTCGGGCCCCGGGACACGCTGCAAGGGCAGCGACTCGAGCCCGCCGTGGTGGCCAACGCGCATGTGAGCTATGCCACGCCGATTCCGCGGCTGGGCCTGACAGCCGACTGTTATAACCTGTTCGACAACATCTACGCCGATCCCGGCGGGGTCGAGCATGTGCAGGACCGCATTCCGCAAGACGGCTTCAGCTTCCGCGTGCAGCTGCACTATGGCTTCTGAATTACCTCGCAGCGCCGCCCGCGGCCGGCAGCTCTGGCCCGGCGCGATATTCCTGGTTGGCTTGCTGGCCGCGCATCTGGCCGCCGGCGCGGTGCCGGCACGGGTGGCGATCGTGAAGAGCAACTCGCTGACTCCGTTCGACCAAGCCAGCGATGCGATTATGGCGATTCTGACGGCTGATCCGCTGCAGCCCGAACTGCTCACCTTCGATCTCGAGGGTGAGCGCAGCAACGCTGTCGCCGTGCTCGCGGCCGTACACCGCGCCGCTCCCCGCCTGGTTATCGCCGTCGGCTCGCTGGCGACGGCGGCGGTGCTCGATGACCCCGAGCCGCTGCCGGCGCTGTTCTCGATGGTGCTTTATCCGCGCCCGAGCGGCTTCCTCGACCGCCCCGCACGGCAAATCTCCGGGGTCTCGCTCGACATCCCGCTCGAACTTCAGTTCTCCTACCTGCGGCGGCTGGTGCCCGCCGCACGCCGGGTCGGGGTGCTTTACAACGCGGCGGAAACCGGAGCGATCATCGAGGCGGCCCGAACCGCCGCCGCCGCTCACGGGCTGGAGTTGGTGGCCTCAGCGGTAAGCGAGCCGGCACAAGCAGTGAGCGCCCTGGGCCCGCTAATGGAGCGGGTCGAAGTGATCTGGGCGGTGGCCGACAGTCACGTCTTCAGCCCGCGCACCACCCCCGCGCTGATGCTGGCGGCGCTGCGGCGCCGCATACCGCTGATCGGCTTGTCGACCGCGCATGTACGCGCCGGGGCGGTGGCGGCGCTCTCGGTCGATTACGCCGACGTCGGAGTACAGACCGGCGAGATGGCTCTGGCGGTGTTGCGCGGTGCCTCGATCTCGGCCCTACCCCCGGCAGCGCCGCGTAAAGTGACCCTCGCACTCAACCTGCAAACCGCGGCGCATCTCGGCTTGAGCATCGCCGCCGACCTCCAGCGTGAGGCGCGGGAGCTGGTGCAATGACACCGCCGGCCCGGCCCGAACCGGTATCGGGACGCGCCCGCCGCCGCTGGGGCTTCGCGACCAGGTTGGCACTGGCGAACTCGCTGCTCATAGTCGTGGCCTGCTTGACCCTGGGCTGGATCATCGTGCGGCGCGACCTCGAGGAAATCAGCCGCAGCCTAGTCGAGCGCGGCCGCACCATCAGCTTGTACTTGGCCCGCGATGCCGAGCTCAGCATCCTCACCGGCGACACACAGGCGCTCGAACAACTCGCCCACAGTGCGCACGTCCAACACGATGTCGTGTACTGCCGGTTCTTCGATCGCGGCGGCCGCCTGTTGAGCTCGGACGGCGACACCGGCGACATCGCCGCCGCGGCCACTAGCAACGAAGGGCTGGGGGCGGTGGGACCGCTGGCGCGCACGCCGCAGGTGTGGGAATTCCAAGCCCCGGTTCTGACGGCCGATAGCCGCCGCCAACGCGAGGAGCTCGAGTTCGGGGAGGAGCCGCCTGCACTACAGCGGCCGCAGCTGGCGGCCCAGCAACGCATCGGCACCGTCGTGATCGGGATCTCATTGGTACCGTTGCACGCGCTGCGGCAGCGAGTTTTCGTTACCGCCGCCTTCTTCGCCGCCCTGGTGACGGTGCTCGCCGTCATCGGGGCGGTAGTGATGGCGCGGGCGATCACCCACCCGCTGCAAACCCTAGCCAAAGCCGCCGACGCCATCGCCCGCGGCGAGTGGAACAGCAGCGTCGCTATCCATACCCGCGACGAGGTCGGCGCGCTGGCGGCTTCGTTCAACACCATGGTGCACAGTGTGGCCAGCAGCCGCGCCGCGCTGGAGGACTACAGCCGCACCTTGGAGGAAAAGGTGCAAGCCCGCACCGAACGTCTGGAGGTGCTCAACCGCGAGCTGCAAGAAGCTAACCGGCTGAAATCCGAGTTCGTGGCCACTGTCTCACACGAGCTGCGCACGCCGTTGAACGTGATCATGGGCTACTGCGAGATGCTGATGTCGGGGGCCGGCGGCCGCATCAGCGACGAGCAGCGCACCATGCTGACTACGATCGAACGTTACTCGCAGCAGCAACTCGAGCTGGTGACCAACGTTTTGGACTTCTCGCGCCTGGCTTCGGGCAAAGTGTCGCTGCACGTCGAGCGCTTCGCCCTAGCACCGCTGCTGGCCGACATCGCCACCCCTTACCAGGCGCGCCTGGCGCAAGCCGGCATCCAGTTCAGCACCAGCGTGGCCGCCGGCGTGCCCGAGCTGCGCACCGACCGTATCAAGCTGCAAGAGGTCATCCGCAACCTGGTGGATAACGCCGTCAAACACACCGCCGCCGGCCGCATTGCCGTTGACGCCCGCGTCAGTGCCGCGAGCGCAATGCTGCTGATCGAGGTTCGCGATACCGGCCCGGGTATTCCCGCCGAGGCTTTGCCCGGCATCTTCGAGCCCTTCCACCAAGCGGTGCGCAACAGCGGCAGCGCCGCCGGCGGCGTCGGCCTGGGGCTGAGCATCGTCAAACATCTGGTGAACGTACTCGGCGGCACGGTCGCGGTCGAAAGCCGCCTCGGCGAGGGCTCCGCCTTCAGCGTCGAAATACCCGCCCGCCTCGATGGCCCGAGCGACCGCGACAGTCCTGTACCCGCACCCTCTCCGCCGGCCGCCAGCGACCTCGCTGCGCTCTAGCAGCGCGTCATACGATTGTAACATCACTCGCCTTGACCAGCGCCGGTTAAGACGCAATCGTGCTCGCCATGGCAACGGCGCAACGTGCGGACAAGGTCTGGAAGAGTGACGCGCTGGTGCGGATCTTCCTCCAAGGGGTGCGCGGCGGCATTCCCTTTGCCGCCGAGCAGATCGATATCATGCTGCGCGTCATCGCCGCGGGCGGCGTGCCGCTACGCCGCTTCGCCGATCTCGGCTGTGGCGGCGGCACGCTCACCCGCGCCCTGCTGGCGCGCCATCGCGGCGCGCGGCCGACGTTGGTCGACTTCTCCGAGCCGATGCTCGCCGAGGCCCGCAGCGCCTTGGCTCACTGCGACCCCGCACCCAGTTTTGTTCTGGCCGACTTGGCCGCGAGCGAGTGGCGGCACGCGCTGGCAACCGACGCGCCCTTCGACGCGGTTGTCTCGGGCTACGCCATCCACCACCTGCCGGATGAGCGCAAGCGCACGCTCTACGGCGAGATCTTCGACCTGCTGGCGCCGGGCGGGATGTTCGTCAACGTCGAGCACGTCGCCTCCAGCACGCCGTGGGTCGGGCAGGTCTCCGACGAGCTGATGATCGACTCGCTACACGCCTTCCATCAGCGCCAGGGCAGCGACAAGACCCGGGCTCAGGTGGCCGCTGAATTCGTCCATCGCCCCGACAAAGCCGCCAACATCCTGGTGGCAGTGGAACGACAGTGCGAGTGGCTACGTGCCGCCGGCTTCGCCGACGTCGACTGCTACTTCAAGGCGTTCGAGCTGGCAGTGTTCGGCGGCCGCCGCCCCGCCTGAGCCTGCCCGGCACCGTCCGGCTCAGGGACAGATTGCGGGCTGAAGCCTGGGATACCCAGGCGTTGGATGTGGGTGGCGTTAGTGCCTTCTTCGTAGCGCGGTAGCTTACCGTCAGCCCGCCAGAGCCGGTATGCGAGCGCGGCGGCGAGCACGCGAATCGGGTAGTCACGGGGCAGGTGTTGCAGGTACGGCTGAATCGTCACGAAGTCGCGCGCACCGTACTGCTCCATGATCGAGCGCAGGCCGCCGTTGCGCGGCCCGATGTTGTACGCCAGCAAGCCGAGAAACAGGTCGCCGTTCATCTGTTCCAGATACCGCTGCAAGGTCGCGGCCGCCACGAAAGCGTTGTGACGCTGGTTGAGCGGATCGAGGGTCGATACCTGCAATTGCCGGCGGGCGGCGTTCAGTGCCGGCGCCGGCGGCGCCGTGATCTGGAACAGCCCGCGCCCGCCGTCGGCGCTGTCACGCGGGTAGAAGGACGACTCGGCGGCGCCCACCCCCATCAGCACTTCGGCATCGACACCGAAGGCGGCCGCGGCTTCGTGCACGGTGGCCTGGTACACCCGCGCCCGTTCGAGGAGGCGTTGCAGCTCGGCGTGATCCGCACGCCGGTAGGCGGCATACACCTGATGCGCGATCGCCTGCCGCTCGGCCTCTGCGCTGCCGCCCATCAATGTCCGCAGCCGCGTCACCTCGGTGTGGAAAAAGGGCTGGCCGGCACACCAGGCAGCACCCAGCATCAGCAGCGCGGCCACGGCGGCCGGAGCCCACGCCAGATACCGGCTGATCCAGCGCCGCCAAGCCCGCCACAGGCGCAGAAACAGCGCGGCGGCCAGCACCAGCCCGAGCACGGTGGCCGCAAACGGCAGCAGGCTCTCCCACAAGTCAGCGCCGGCAAAGTGTTCCGCGGCAAAGCCGAGGGCCGCAATGACGCCGATGAGGCCGGCAACCAACAACGCCGCGGCCTCGATGCCGGTACGCAGCCATACCTGCCACACCGCTTGGCGCCGGCGCCGCTTGCGCCGCTTCTTGACAGCAATATCCGCCACCAACCCATCCCAATCCGCCCGGCCATCGTAGCCTTCGCCGGTCGCGAGAAAAAGCGCAATCGTACGGTGCTTAGCGCAGGCCTTTGGAAAGGGAACCTCCGAGGCCCCTAGCACCCAGAAGAGACTCTCAGCGCCGGCTTCGCCCCTCGATGCTGGGACGTTCGACCCGTCGACGAACGCGCGGCCCCTGCCTGCACCTGCGCGCCAGGCTCCGCCACGGTGTCCTCGGTGCCTCTGTGGTTCACCCGGCCTACCCGCTTTCCATTCATTAGGACGCCCCGCTGGCGACTGTATCCGTTTCAGCTGTACGTATGGCAGAGTACGGCGAACGGAGGCCCCCATGAGTACACCCGAAGACGCCGCCCGCCGCATTTTCAGCGAACGCGCGGCAACATACACGACCAGCGCCACCCACAGCGATCCGCAGATATTGGCGCGGGTGGTCGAGCTATGCGCGCCGCAGCCGCAGTGGTTGGCGCTGGATGTGGCCACCGGCACCGGCCACACCGCCCTGGCACTGGCGCCCCACGTGCGCGCCGTGGTCGGCACCGACCTGACTCCGGCAATGCTCGCCGAAGCCGAGCGGCTGCGCCGCCAACGGGGCATCGCCAACGTCAGCTTTCGCGTCGCCAACGCCCACCAGCTACCGTTTGCCGGCGGCTCGTTTCAGCTCGTGACCTGCCGGCGCGCGGCCCATCACTTCTCCCAGCTGGCGCAAGCACTCGGCGAGATGCATCGGGTGCTAGCGCCCGGCGGACGCCTGGTGATCGACGACCGCAGTGTGCCGGAGGATGACTTCGTCGACCGCTGCATGAATCAGCTCGACTGGCTGCACGACGAGTCGCACGTGCAGCAGTACCGGCCCAGTCAATGGCGGCGGCTACTGGCGGGTGCCGGCTTCAACCTCGAGCTGGTGCAACCCTACGAGCAGCACCGGCCGCTGTCGGCGCTCACGGCCGGCGTGTCGCCACAAAACGTGTCACGCATTCATGCCATATTGGACGGGCTGACGGAGGAGCAACGCGCGAAACTCAATCTCTGTGAGCGTGACGGCGCCCCCCACCTCACCCATTGGTACGTTCTGCTGGCAGCCGAGTCAGCTTGAAACCCCGGCAGCTGGGGTGCGCGACACATTTGGGGGTAACGTGGTTCGGTGTTATGGTCGTTTCTTTCGGCCATGGGCCTCGGCCTGACAGTACACCGTACTGTCAGACTGGTGAGGATTTGCCCGGTCGGCTGCACGTTACCCACAGATTTGTCGCACACCCCGGCAGCTGGCTGGCAATCGCCGCGGTTGACAAGCCAGTGCCAAGCGGTCTAGGCAACGCTGGCACTCTAGATAGTGATTGCGGCGATTGAGGCGGGCCTCGCAAGATGAGAGACACCAACAGTGTGTTGTTGGTCGTGCTGCTACTGATGTTCGGCGGCGTGGTCTACACGCAATCGCCGCCCGACTCGACCGAACAACCTGCGGCCAGCGCGGCGGCCGCGCTGACGACAGTGGCAACCCCGGCGCCGGCAGCGGGCTCTAGCGCCACTGTTGCCCCCGACTGCGGTGAACTCGATAGCTTGCTGGTGCGGGCGGGAGCCGGCACGGCAACGACGCGCGAGTTTCTCATCGCCTTGGTACCCGATCCGCTCGACGCCCACGCCGGCTGGCTGTTCGATGCCCAGCTCGATGCCATTCAGCGCGCAATCGAGGGCGACTACTTCATCGATCGTTACGCCATCCCCTGGCAAGTAGAAGGCAGCAAGACGGGCTGCGACGCCGCCCACAGCGGCTGCTGCGCGCCGGCGCACCAGCAAGCACCGGGCATTGTCTTGTTCCGCAGCAAAGACGGCAAACGGATGCTGGTGCTGTTCCTGGTCGGCGAGACGCCGACCTCGGGCATTCACAAGGCGGCGCTGCGGCGTGCGCTCGACGACATCCTCGAGGCCGGCTGGAAGCCGCCGCTGCGGATACTGGGCCCGACCTTCGACGGCTCAGTGCACTCGCTGCGGCTGGCGTTGCAACGCTGGTGGAGTGACGACAAAGCGGCCTTGGCCACCCGCAGCGCCGCGGCGCCGTTGCTGCGCATCATCTCGGGCGGGGTCACCAACGGCGAGAGCAAACAGCTACTGGAGACGGCGTTGGCGAGCGATGACGGCTTTGGTCCGCTCCTGACCTTCCAGACCACGGTGGCGTCGAAGACGATGATGCGCGCGGCTTTGGAGGACTACTTGGAGGAAATCGGGGTGCCGCCATCCGAACCGATCGCGGTGCTTACCGAAGGCAACACCGTTTACGGGCGTACGGTGATCGGCAACGTCGGTCAAAGCGCGGGGCGGGAATGGCTGGTGATCAATTTCCCGATGCACATCTCGCACGTGCGCAGTGAAGCCGAGCGCGTACGCGCAGCTACCAAGAAGGCTCCGCAAACCATCGAAGACGGGCAGCGCCCGGCGCTGGAGCTGTCAATGCAAGACAGCGATCAGGCGCGCGACCTGGTGCCGGCGTTGGCCCCGAAGCTGAGCAGCCGCACCGACGAGATGCTGCTCGCCAATGTGCTGGCCAGCATCGCGCGCGAAGGCATCAGCTACGTCGGCCTGTTCGCCACCGACGTGCGCGACACCCTCTTTCTCGCCGGTCAAGTGCGCAAGTACTGCCCGGATGTCAGACTGTTCACCTTCGCTAGCGATCTGCTCTACACTCACCCGATCCACAATCACGACCTCGAGGGCATGATCGTGGTGTCGACTTATCCGCTGTTAGGCGACAATCAGCGCTGGAGCCGCCTGCTGGCCAAGAACCGCCGGCGCCTGCAATTCGGCAGCGATGCCGCCGAGGGGGCGTACAACGCCACCGTGGCGCTGCTGGCCAAAGACGAACGCGAGTGGCAAGTGCTGCACCAAGAACGGCAACAGCTCCTCCAACGAGGCGCGCGGACGCAGCTGGACGAGCAGGCCGCCGCCCGAGCTAACGAGCTGAAGGAGGGCGAGAGTAAGCTGGCCAAGCGCCTGATCGACTACGCCATGCCGTTTGCCGATCGCAGCGCGGTGCGCCAGAGCCGGCCACCGATTTGGCTGAGCGCGGTGGGCCGCGGCGGGATGTGGCCGCTCGCGGTGAAGCCGGATAAGTGCCCGGAGGGGGATAAGCAGTGCGCTGCCGACTTCGTCTTTGCGGCGCCGGTACCGGCCGACGAAGACGGCGGCGCTGAGCGCAGCTTGAGCACCGAGCTGGGATACTCGGGCCTGTGGCTGTTCATGCTCACTCTCCTTTGCTTGTTCTGCGCCGCCCATGTGGCGGGCTGGCTGAAGGTGAGATTATGGGCCACTCCCGCCGCCGAGCTGAGCAATCCGTGGCAGCTTTTCGAGATCTTTCAGCCGGCCGGCGGCCGGCCCTGGGCGTGGCGCCAGCGGTTGTTTGTCATCGTGTGTTTCACCGCGCAGGCCGCGGTCGTGGCCGTGTGGGGCTGGCCGTTGGTCGTCCTGCTGGGCGCGTGGCAATGGTGGCCGCTTAGTCTCGCAGGGGAACCGAGCGCGTTGATTCTGCGCTATGCGCGAGTAACGAACCTGGCCGCGGGTCTTTCCCCGCTACCCCCGGTGCTGTTCCTCGGCGCACTGTTCTACCTCTGGAGCGTGTGTAATTTGCGCCGGTTGCGCCTGTCGCAGGCGCACCGGGCACCCAACCCGCTGGCGGGTGGCGATGGCCTGGCGGGCGCCGGGATGGCAACGTTGGAAGAGCGGGTGATGCGGCTGATCGACCACCCGATCACCGGCATCGGCCGGGCCATGGCGGTGATACTACTGGTCGCAAGCGTCTTGCCGGCGTCGTGGCTGTGGCTGCGTTTTCTCCCGTCGTTCGAGGGGCCGCTGTTCGATGGCCTGTTCGGCGCCGCTTTTGTCATAGGCCAACTGCTGGTGGTGTGGGCGTTTATGCGCTTCCTGATGTTGTGGCACCAGACGCGGCGCTGCCTGCGCCGCTTGGCCTGGCATCCGATGGTGGACGCTTACAACCGCTTGCCGAAACGCCTGGCGACCAAGCTACGCGGGCGCTTCTATGCCTACTTGCCGACGGCGGTCGAGCGCGAGTTGGCGGTCGAGCGCTGGCTGCAACTGGTCGAGCAGTTCAAGACCGTCGCCACCGGCCAGCGCGACGACGACATGCGCCTCTTCGGCGACGGCGGCGATGCTGCCGTTGTGGCGACCCGCTTCGCCGGCGAGCTCGAGCGCAGCGCGGCGTGCGGGACAGCGGTGGCGGCCGGGGGGAGCGATACCCAGCGCGGCCTGTCGCGGGCGGCGCAGATCGCGACCTGGCTGCTCAACGAGTTCTGGCGGAACGGGCCGCTGAGAAAGCCGGCGCGAACCCCGTCAAGCGCCGCGGCCGCGGCGAGTACCAAGGCAGAGGACGCCTTTCGGCGGCGCCAGGCGGCTTGGCTACTGGTGGCTGAGGACTTCGTGGTGCTGCAAGTGGTGGTGTTCATCGGCTACGTCTTCTCCCACCTGCGCATGCTCGTGCTCTTCCTCATGGCCGGCGTGCTGCTCATGCTGGCAACCGTCAGCTCCTACCCGTTCGAGCCTCAACGGCTGCTGATGGTGTTCACTTGGGTCGTCATCCTCGCCTTCGTGCTCGCGGTGGTGGTAGTGGTGGTGCAAGTCGATCGCAACGAGCTGCTCAGCCGCCTCAGCCACACCGATGTTAATCAGGTGACCTTTGACGCCACTTTCGTCGGCCGCATCGTGACCTACGCGGTGGTGCCCATCCTCGGTCTGCTGGCGGCCAACTTTCCCGGCATGGGCGGCCTCTTCGGAGTACTCCAGCCGCTGCTGCGCATCTTCCGCTGAGGCCCCGGTACGCCCTTGGCAAGCGGGCGGCAAGCACGTAGAACCGCGCCACGGGAGGTACAGCACGTGCGGTGTAAGTCGGTGTTGCGCTCTATGTGGCTGAGGCGGTCGGCGCTGCTGGCAGCGCTGGCGCTGGCGAGCGGCTGCGGCGGCACGGTGCCAAGTGGCGCGCCCGCAGCGCTGAGTTTCACCGCGCCGGCCGACCAGCAGCTGTCACTGGCCGGGGCGGTGTCGGTGGTGCTCAGGCTCCCGGCGAATGCAACCGCCGGCAGCCTGCAACTCAGCGTAGACGGCGTTCTCGTCAGCGGGGTCCACGTCGAGAACGGCGAGGCCCACGCCAACCTGGTCAATGTCGCCCCCGGCCATCACCAGCTCAGCGCCCAGATGCGCGCCGGCGGTGCAATGCTGCACGCCCAGGTGTCGTTCGAAACCATCTCGCTCAACCACCCCGACCAGTGCGAGGTGCTCAACGACGCCGAGTGCCTGCTGCCCTACCCTTCGGCACGCTTTCTCGCGCCCGCCGACACCCCTACCGGCTACCGTATAGATTTCCCGGCCGCCGGCATGCCGATGCAAAACGGCCGGCGCCTGCCGCCCGAGGCCTACAGCGTGCTCGACGGCTTCAGCCCCACCGTGCAGATTCTAATGCACTTCCCGGGCGGCGTTGACGTGGTTGCCTCCAACGCCGCCCGCTTACATTCCGGCACCCGCACCTACGACCTGCGCTCACTCGACCTCGACAGCCCGACGGTGCTGCTCGACGCCGACAGCGGTGAGCGCATCTTGCACTTCGCCGAAACGGACGCGCGCGCCGCGGACGATCCCGGCCGGCAAGTCCTCTTCCTGCGACCCGGGAAGAGCTTGACGCCCGGGCATCGTTACCTTGTGGCCGCGCGCAACCTACGCCACCCCGACGGCTCGCCGGTGCAAGCCGAGCCGGTGTTTGCCGCCCTGCGCGATCGGCGGCCGACGGATATCGCCGCCGTCGCCTCCCGGCGCGATCACTTCGAGGAGCTGTTCGCGCTGCTGGGCAGCAACGGCATCGACCGCGCCGGCCTGGTGCTGGCCTTCGATTTCGTCGTGCAAAGCGAGCACGGCCTCACCGCCCAGATGCTGGCGATGCGCGATCAGGCCTTCGCCTGGCTCGACGGCGAGACCACCGCTGGCCATGCCACTTTCACCGTCGAAAACCTGATCGAGAACGATTGCAGTCAGCCGGGAGCGAGGGTCTGGCGCCAGGTGGAGGGGAGCTATCAGGTACCGCTGTTTCTCACTTCCGACCCGGTGGCGCATCCGGTAACACCCGGAGTGTTGAACGTATCCGCGGGCGGCACTCCGGTGGCCAACGGCTTCACCGCGCCGCCGTTCACCATCGCCATCCCGTGCGCTGCGCTGGCCGGCGGCGGCACGCCCAAACACCCGTTGATTCTCGGTCACGGCCTGTTTGGCGACGGGCGCGGTATGATCGAAGGGCTGGTCAACGACCCGCACCTCGACGGCATCGACTACATCGCCGGCGCCACCGACTGGCGCGGCCTGTCGGCGCCCGACCTCGAAGGCTCGATGAGCAGCTTCATCGTCAGCCAGATCGTCTTCAAGCTGCAGAACATCGCCGCGCTCGCCGATCGTCTGCGCCAGGGCCAACTCAATACCCTGGTGTTAGCGCGCATGCTGAAGACGGCCGCCTTCCATGTTGACCCCGCCTTTCGCACACCGGCGGGAGTGGGCGTCTTGGCCGGGCCGGAGCAGGAGGCATACTATTTCGGGGCCAGCTTGGGCGGGATCATGGGGCTGATGTTCGCCGCGCTGTCGCCCGATATCACCAGCGCCAATGTCGACGTGCCGGCGATCAATTTTTCCCTCCTGCTGCAACGGGCGACGCCGTTCCTCGAGTTCGAGCTGGCCTTGAAGCTCACCGGCATCACCGACCCGATGCAGACGGCGCTCGGCATCGGGTTGATTCACGAGCTGTGGGTGCGGGGTGAGTCGGCGGCCTACGCCACCCACATCACCACCAACCCGCTGCCCGGCACCAATGCCAAGAACATCTTGATGACGATGGCGTGGCTCGACCAGCAGGTGTCGAACGCCGGCACCGAGGTAGCTGCGCGCACGCTCGCGCTGCCCAATCTGGCAGGGTCGCTGATGCACGACCTGGCGCAGATTCCGGACCGCCCGGGTCCGCTGCCATCGGCGCTGGTGGTGTACGATACCGGCTCATTCGATCTGAGCAATCCCGAGCACGCCCCGTTCGTTCCGCCGCTGGCCAACTTGCAGCCGGAACCCAATCCTTGCGACCCGCACGGCCTGCGCGGATTCATTCCGGCCTCGATCGAGCAGCTCTTGCACTTCCTGCAACCGGGCGGCGAAATCGTCAACTTCTGCGACGGCACCTGCGACGCCGGCGGCCCGCGCGAGCTGCCGTTCGGCGCCGCCGCGCCCTGTGACCCGCTGGGCTCGTAGCGGGAGCCCGGCGGGCACGTCGCCGGCCTACAATTTGTAACGCACGCCGATGAGGAAATGCGCCGGCGGTGCCGGAAACGCGATCGACTCGGCGTAGTCGCGATTGAGCAGGTTGCGGACGCTGGCGTGCACGGTGAGGGGGGCGAGGCTTCCCGCAAAACGGTACGAGAGTGAGAGATCGGCACGGGCGTAACCGCCGATCTCGGAAGCTGCGAAACCCTGTGCCGGATCCGCGCTGGCGCGCCGGCCGACGGCATAGAGCTGCACCGTCGCACCCGCCTGATCGCCGGCGGTGAACCAGTGCTCGCGCGTACTCCGCGCGCTGACGGTGCCGCGGTGGCGCGGGCGATTGAGCAACCCGCCGGTTTGGGCGGCGAAGTTGAGGTAGGCGTAGGAGGCTGACAGCGTCAGCCAGGTCCACGGCCGGGCCTCGGCGCTGAGTTCGAGCCCCTGAAAGCGGGCGTTGAGGTTGCGCGCACCTAGTCCTTCGGGCACTCCGGCGATCGGCCCCGGCAGTTGGTCGGCGAGCTCCTCAATGAAGTTGCTGACCTCACGGTAGAAGTAGGTCGGTTCGAGACGCAGGCGCGAATCCAACAAGTCTTGGGTCAAGCCCGCGCTGATCTCCCAGCTCTCTTCGGCTTCCAGGTTCGGATCGCCGAGCTCGGGCTCGAACAACTCATCGAAGGTCGGCGCCCGGAAGCCCTCGGCGTAGCCGGCGCGCAAGCGCGTGCCGGTAGCGCGCAGATGGTACGCGGCGGAACCGCAAAAAGTGAGCTGATCGCCGAAATGATCATAGTGGTCGGCGCGCAGCCCGCCGGTGCCGAGCAGCGTGTCGTCAAGCAAGCGCAGCTGTTGCTGCGCGTACGCGCCGGCGTTGGAGCGGTTAGCGGCGAAGCGCTCGATCTCCTGCTCGATCTCGCCGTCTTCTTCCTCGGTCTCTTGCTTGAAGATGCGCGCCGACTGCTCGCTGAAGCTGACACCGACGGTGGTCAGGGCGAACTCACGCCAGTGGTAATCCAACTGGGTCTCGGCGGCGAGTTGCTGCTGCGGTAGGTGGGCGATGACCACGGGCTCGATCTCGCCGTCGTCATCGACCTCGTCGTCGCGGTAACGCAGGTTGTGACGTACCAGCGAGAGTGCGGCGCGGTAGGTCAGGCTGTCATAGAGCGACTGCTCCCACTCGCCTTTGGCCAGCAGGAAGTCGGCACGGCTGCGGGCATCGGCGTCGAGGCGTTGCTCGGCGACGTTGAACTGGCTCAAGCCGGCGCTCGTGCTCGTGTAGCGCAAGAAAGCGCGCACCGCCGCCGCCGGCAGTACTTCGGCGTCGGCGCGCCAGCCGGTCGAGAGATTGCGGTAGTCGTCGTTGACTGAACGAAAGCCGTCCGAGGCGCGGTGCGAGACGGTGCCGGAGACGGCCAGCGGCCCGCGGGCGCCGCTGACTGATACGACCTCGTAATGAGTAGCCGCGCTGCCGCCGGCGCCGTCGAGCGTCAGCCGCAGCGGTCCCTCGCCCCGCCGGCTGACCATGTTGATCACCCCGCCGACGGCCTGCGAGCCATAGAGCGCTCCGCCGCCGCCACCGCGCAGGATTTCGATGCGCTCGAGGTTGTCGGCCGGCAGATCGGCGAAATCGAACTGGCCGACGGTCGGAGTGTTGACCGCAACGCCGTCGAGAAGCACGAGCACTTGATCCGGCGCCGCGCCGCGCAGGGAGGCAAAGGCACTGCGGCCGGGAGAGCCGAACTCCGTCAGGTCGAGCCCGGGCGCGCCGCGCAGCGCCTCGGCAGCGCTGACCTGCCCGCGTTGTTCGATGTCGTCACTGCTGATCACGGTCACGGAGGTGGTCGCGTCCTCGCGCCGCACGCGCGTGCGAGTAGCGGTGACAACCACCTCTTCTAGCTGGACGGCCTCTTCGGCGCCCGCCGGCACAGCATTTAGCAGCAACACCAGCAACGCGCCGGCGCGGATCATCTTCATCTTCATCATACCGGATTCTCCCATAGCCCCTGCCGCTTATTGACGCCGGCTCGCGAGCGGTGATAACCGACACCTGTCACTGACACAAGCTTGGAGGTGATCCATGCAGGCAGCAGCCGGCAGCTGGGCGGTCGTGATGGCGGCGAGTGTGCTGATCGCATCGGCGCCCGCACCGTCCGGGGCGAGGGACAAACTCTGCGCGCAGATTCGCAAGGCCATCACCGCGGGGCGGACCGTGGATGAGGTCGCCCGCGAATTCGATGCCGATGCGGTGCGCATCGGCGATTGCATGCAGCAGCCCGGCAAACTGCGCAAGCCGGCGAAGGAAAAGCCCGGCACCAGCAAGGCGAAGAGGGCACGCGGCCGTGCCGGCACCGTGCAACGGTCAGACGCCGGCTCGGCTGGCCACGCCGGCCGCAGCAAGGCGAAGTCGCGGCGTGCTAGCGGCAAAAAGCCGGCAAAGCAGCGCTCAGCTGCGCGCCGGTGAGAATACGTCGCCGAGCCTGTGGACCAGGGTGCTGAGCGGGAGCGCCTTAGCGTGACTACTGCACCGCCACCTTGATCTGTTTCTTTTTCGCTTCTTCGGTCTTTGGCAGGCGGATCTCGAGCACACCGTCCTTGAAGGATGCCGTGACCTGATCGCTCTTGATATCCGCGGGCAGCGCCAGCGTACGGCTGAAGGCGCCGTAGGAGCGCTCGCTGCGGTAGTAGTCGTGGTCTTTGATCTCCTCGGCCTTCCTCTTCTCGCCTTTGAGCGTGAGCGCGGAGCCGGTCAGGCTCACCTCGATCTCGTCCTTGCTCATGCCGGGGAGATCGGCCTTGACCACCACGGCGTCCTTGTCCTCGTACACGTCGACCGCCGGAACCTGCATGCGCAGAGCGCGGCTCGGCCACCAGCGCTCGGGACCGAGCAACGACGGGAAGGAGAAGTGGCGGAAGTCATCGAGCATACGATCAAAGATGCGGTCGAACTCGCTTTCCACCGGCGCTGCGGGCGGCAAGACGCGAACTGGGGTAACCGCTACGCTCTTTGCGGGTGGCTTTGCGGCTTCCGGCTTACCTGCTGCTTCAGCCTTCTTTGCCATGGTCAACGCTCCTTTGCACAAAGTCTCAAGCCCCCTCGGGTGAGAGCTTGGGGTCAGCCTCCGCCAACGCGACGAACGCATCGAGCACGTCGCTACGCGCGAGGATGCCAACTAGGCGGTCGTGATCGACCACCGGAATCGCCCCGACGCGCTCGCGCCGCATCATTCTGGCCGCCTCGACGATGTTGTCCTTCGAGGTGAGCGTGAGCACGTGCGGGGTCATTACGGCTTCAACCTGGATTTTGGCGGGGTCGCTGCCGGGGGGTTTAGGCTTGCGCCGGCCCTCGATGGGCGAATCGAACACCGACGGGAAAGCGTCTCGCAGATCACGATCCGTAATGATTCCGACCAGCTTGCCTTCAACGACCACCGGCAACTGGTTGATCCGGTGTGCTTCCATCAGTGCGCGGGCGTGGGCGATGGTATCGTGGGGCTTCACGGTGTGCACGCGGCGGCTCATCCAGGTATCGACTTGCACTGGCAACACCTCCGTCTCGCTACGGCCGCAAGTTTCCTGCCATACGCCATGGAAATGGCCGCGCGCCGCAACCCGCCGCGCGACTGTCAGATGCTTCTCAGTTCTGAGACGAGAGCGCCGGCAAGTTTCTGGAGCGGCGGAAAGTCCAATTTGGAGGGGCGCGTCCCGTTCCCCCACGGGTTGTGGCCGCTGCCCACAAACGCACTCAACCCGAGCCGCCCTGACCCTACGCCTCGCCCACCGCTAGCCGCTGGGCGGGGGCTTCGGCGGTGGCGGGCTCTACGGCCGGCTGCAGGAATCGCGGCCGCATCACTAGCGCCAAGGCTGGAATTAGGGTCAGTGTGGCCAGCGCGCTGACTGAGACTATCGTGGCCGTCAAGATGCCTAGTCGGACCCAAAGGCTGAAGCCCGAGAACGGTAGCACCAAGTAGCCCAACGCCACGGCCGAGGAGACAAAGAAGATCGCTTTGCCGGACGAGCGCAAGCTGGCGCGAATCGCCTCTTCGAGCGAGTTCGTCGCCGCCCACTCCTCGCGGATGCGGAAGATCAGGTAGATCGCAAAATCGGCGCCGATACTCACGCCCATCGCCGTGATCGCCGCGGAGGTCATGTCGAGCCAGACCTGCCACCAGCCCATGACCCCGAGGTTGATCGCCACCGCGACGGCCAGGGGCATCAGGACGAAGAAGCCCCCAACCAGCGAGCGCAACACCAGCGCCGACAGGACGAAGATGATCGCGCTGACTTGGGCCATGTTGACGATCTTTTCGTGCACCACCACATCGTTCATCGCCGTCTGTATGCCGATCGTGCCACCGGCGATGCCCACCGTCACCGGCAATCCTTGAAACCGCTGCGCCGCGTATGCTTGCAGCCGGTGCATGAGATCGCGGCAGTAGGCGGCGGTGTCGCTCTTGCTCAGCGCCCGGATCACCGCGCGCTGGTTGTGCGCGTCGACGAACGCGCTCAAGCCGTCCGGCCCCGCGGCGGCGCTGTACAAGAAGAGGTATTGCGCGATCAGGCGCGCGTTGTCGGGGATCGCATAGAAAGCCGGGTCCCCGTTATTCATCGCTTGGTGCATGCGCTTGATATGGCCGACTATCGAAGTAACGCCGCCGATATTCGGATCGTCCGCCATGAAACGCTCGAAATCATCGATGGCGTTCAGCACCGCCGGTTCGAGCAGCGCATTCTCCCGCTGCCCCTCGACCAGCAGGCGGGCCGAAGCGGTGCCCGGCAGCTTCTCGTTGAGCAGGCGATCGTCCAGGCGCACTTGGGTGTTGGGTGAAAACCAGTAGCGGAAACTGCTGTCGGCACGGAGTGTGGCCGCACCGATTAGCGCCACCACCACCAGTGCCGCCGCCGCCGCCAACACCCGCCGCGGCCACTTCACCACTAAGCCGGCCAGCCCTTCTAGCGCCCCATCGAGCCAGTGCGACTGGCCCTCGCGCTGCGTCTCGCGGCGCTTGGGCGCCGGCAATAACCCGCGGCACGCCGGCGTGAAAGTCATCTCAATCACCAGCGCACTCAAAATGCCCGAAGCCATCAGCAGCCCGAACACGCGAACGCTGGCAATCCCAAACGACATCAGCGAGGCAAAGCCCGCCGAGGCGATCAGGCCGGCGGTGAGCATCACCGGCCCGACCGCAGTCAGCGAGCGGATCACCGCCTGCTCGCTGTTGCCCACCCGGGCATACTCCTCGTAATAGCGCTTGAGAATCTGCACCGCGTGACCGGCGGCAACCGCCAGGATCACTACCGGTGTCACCGCGCTCCAGGTGTCCATCGGCTCGCCCACCGCACCCATGATTCCGAGCGCCCAGATGACGCTGAGCAAGGCGGTGACCAGCGGTAAGAACATCGCCTGCAAAGTCCGAAACGCCTCGTAGTGAATCAGGCCGATCACTACCACCGCCAGCGGGAACAGCAGTCCAATCAAGGCGGTGTAGCGGGCCAACGCCGCGCGCAGGATCGGCGCACCCGCCAACGCGATGTGCACGGTCTGGTCGCGCTCCGGGCCGACGATTTCATCGATCCGTTTGGCAATCGCCGGATCGGCCAGCCGATCGTCAAACTCGGCCACGATTACGGTGGCGGTTTCGTCCTGCGATACCAGGTTGCCGCGGAATAACGAGTCCCGGCGCACGCTGTCGCGAAGCTGCTCGATCTCAGCCGTCGTAGTCGGCGCCGTCTCCATCAGGGAGTGAACATCCATCATGCCGTCGGCGCCGGCGACGACCGCCTTGACGTTGGGCGCCGCCAGCCCGAACAGATTGCTTTCAATCAGCCCCGGCGTTTGCCGCAGCCCCTCGGTGATGCGGTGTACCTTGGCCAAGATCTCAGCGGTATAGACGTCGCCGTGATTGGCAATGACACCGATGATGACGATGGCCTCGCCCCCGAATAGGTCAGAAATCCGGTTCTGGATCTGGACGTACGGATGCCCCTGGGGCATCACCGCCCGGCGGCGGATCTCCAGATGCAGGTGGCCAAGCTGCGTTGCCAAAGCCGCCGTGGCTAGGAGTACTGCCGCAACCACTGCCAGCCGGTGGCGCACCACGAACGCGATATAGCGCTGCATGTTCCCCCTTTTCCAAGCCGATCCGCCCGCCGACTTTGCGCCGATCGGTGCTAATTTGGGCGCTACCTACTACGCTCGGCGCCACCAGGGCAAACGCTCCCGACGACTCACATGTAGTGGGGTGTGCGACAAATCTGTGGGTAACGTGCAGCCGACCGGGCAAATCCTCACCAGTCTGACAGTACTGGGTACCGTCAGGCCGAGGCCCATGGCCGAAAGGGACGCAATTTGTCATCTTCCAGGCGCGGCGCCGCTTCTTCAGCTGCTTCTCCCGCACGATTGCGGTCTCTGCGCACCCTTTCTGCGCTTCGTAGTAGACCAGCTTGTCAACGCCGTACTTGGCCGAAAAACCCTCCACTACCTTGTTCTTATGCTGCCACACCCGCGTTGCCAGCTGTGAGGTCACCCCAATGTGCAGCGTGCCGTTCCGTTTGCTGGCCAGGATGTAAACGCAGAACTGCTTGTCCATAGCGCCAAACGCCAAACTGGATTCCCGCTTTCGCGGGAATGACGGCCATAACACCGAACCACGTTACCCACGAATTTGACGCACACCCCTCCGACTAACAGTCAGGCCCCTCGCCCCGCCGTGCTCTGGCCCGCATGTTCGGGAAATTGCGGCCGCCGTCTCACCTCGGCAGGATAGACGGATCGCCGGCAGCAGGGGCTACAGGGACCTGAGGAAGCCCAGCACGCTTTGGTTGAAGCGCTCGGCCTGCTCGATGTTGGAGAGGTGCGCGGCCGAAGCAAGGATCACCAACTGCGAGCCGGCGATCCCCGCGTGCATCAGCTCGGACGCGGCCACGGGCGTGCCTTGATCGTCGGCGCCGACGATGATCAAGGTGGGAACTCTGATCTCGTGCAGGCGGGCCGCGTAGTCCAGCGCCCGGATCGCCTGGCTGCAAGCGGCGAAGCCCTGCGGCGGCGTCGTGCGGACCAGCATGCGGACGCGGTCCACAACCTCGGGCGCCCGTTCGATGAACGGCCTGGTGAACCAACGCTCGAGGGTTCCCTCGGCCAGCGCCGCCATCCCCTGGCCCTCCGCCATCGCGATGCGCGCGTCCCAGAGCGGGCCCGACTCCGGCGGTATGCGGCAGGACGTATCGGCGAGCACGAGACTGCCCAGGACATCGGGCCGCTTGAGTGCGAGGGCCTGGCCGATCATGCCGCCCATCGACAAGCCGACGAAATGCGTGCGCTCCACGCCCAACGCCGCCAACAGGCCGAGCGCGTCGTCCGCCAGCACCTCGAGCGAGTACGGCCCGGGCGGCACCTCACTGCCGCCGTGACCGCGGGTGTCGTAGCGCAGGACGCGGTAGCGGGTAGCGAGTGCCGGGATCTGCGGTTCCCACATCTCCAGACTAGCCGCTAGCGAATGGCTCAAGGTCACCACCGGGGCACCCGCCGGTCCCTCCATCACGTACTGTGTCACGATGCCGTTGGCGACAACTCTCATGTTACCCTCCGACACCTGGACGATACGAGAGTTCCACGGCTCCTGGCAAGCCGGGCCGGCAATTCGCCGGACTTGACACTAGACCGACTAGTCGGTTTACTCCCGCCGATGCCGGTGCCCGCCCCCCGTTCTCGCCGCCACGCCACGCCCGCGACTCGGCGCGCACAAATCCTGCACGCGGCACAGCGCTGCATTGCCGAGAAGGGCTACCACGCCGCCACCATGGACGATATCGTGCGCGCCGCCGGCCTCTCCAAGGGCAGCCTTTACTGGCACTTCGGCAGCAAGGAAGAGGTCTTCCTGGCCCTCTTCGACGCCATCGTGGAAGAGGTGTTCGCGGCCTGGGAGCAAGAGGCCGCGGCCACGGCCAACACGTTGGACCTGATTCAGCGGCAGGGCGACATCGTCATCGAGCGGCTGTCATCGCAGCGCAAGCTGCTGCGGGCGTGGGCCGAGTTTTTCAATCATCCCGCCGGCCGCGCCCGCCTGGCGGCCGTTTATCGCCGTACGCGCAACACGCTCAACCGCCTGGTGCGGCGCGGCATCAGCCGCGGCGAGCTCCGCAAGCTCCCCGCCCCGGCCGTCAGCGCCGCGATCACCGCCCTCGGCGAAGGTCTGGTGGTGCAGGCGGTGGTCGACCCGGAGTTCGCGGCCTGGAAGCATTGGCCGGTGATGCGCGACATCATGCGCCGCGGCCTGGCGGCATAGCATAATATCTGAGCAGGAGATGCCGAGATGAGAGTCATCGCATTGGGCGGAGCAGGGAACATGGGCCGGCCGGCGGTCCGCGCCTTGGCGGGCAGTGAGCTGGTGACTGCCGTAGTCATCGCCGACAAGGACCTGGCGGCCGCCGAGCAGTTGGCCGCCGAAATCGGCGCCAAGGCTTCGGCGCGCGCGGTCGACGCCGGCAGCGAGGATCAACTCGCCGCGGTGATGGCCGAGGGCCACCTGGTGATCAACACCTGCGGCCCGTTCTTCAAGTTCGGCGCCACCGCCGTCCGTGCCGCCATCCGTGCCGAGCGCAACTACTGCGACATCAATGATGACTGGCGCCCGACGCATCAGGTGTTGGCGTTGGACTCGGCAGCCAAGAACGCCGGCATCGTTGCTATCGTCGGTATCGGCGCCAGTCCCGGCCTTTCCAATCTGATGGCTAAGCACGCGGTGGCGCAGCTCGACACCGTCGACGAGATTCAGACTTGCTGGCTGGCTGATGCGCAGGGTGAAGTGCAAGACGAGGGCCACGGCGGCGAGCACGTCAACGCCGCGCTCGAACATCTGATGTACAGCTGGAGCGGGCGCTTCCCCACCTTCAGCGACGGGCGCGCCGTTGAAGTCGACGCGCAAGAGCCCGGCCTGGCGGTAACGACGCCGGGCGGAGCGGTGCGCACGCTCTACCATGTCGGCCATCCTGAACCGGTGACGCTGCCGCGCTTCATTAGCGGCGTGCGCACGGTGGCCAATCTCGGCGGCCTGTTTCCGCCGCAACTCAATGACCTCGCCCGCCAGCAGGCGCAGCGGGTCAGCGCGGGCGGGATCAGCCCGCGCGCGGCCGCGCTGGCGTTTCTCGCGGGTGTGATGTCCGAACCCGAGCGCTGGCTGGCACGCGGCGACGCCGGCCCGGCCAGCGGTTTGTGGGTGGTTGCTTACGGCCGCAAAGCCGGCCGCCGCGTACGTTATGCCTGCGAGCTGGCGACCTCGGCGGCGGATATGGGTACCAGCACCGGCCGGCCGCTCGCGCTCGCCGCGCTCAAGATCCTGCGCGGTGAGATTCGCCAGCGCGGGGTGCTGCCGCCTGAAGCCGCACTGGACCCGATGCCCTTTTTCAACGAGCTGACCCGCCTCGGCCCGACGCCGCTAGTCACGGGCGGGTCACCGCTGATCGAATCGTCACGCCCGTTAGACTGAGGCTGGTCTTGGACGCACCCCGTTTGCTGGGTTAGCGCTCGCACCACTTACTTGGAGTCGTCCGCATGCGCAGTCGCGTTGGGGTTCTGCTGGTCGTGCTGCTCCTGGCCGCCGGTGCCGGGCTGTGGCGCTGGTACGCGGTCAACGAGCTCAACCACGCCGCCATCCGCGGCTCCGGCATCATCGAGGTTACGCAGGTCGATGTCGCCTTCGAGGTACCGGGGCGAATGCTGGAGCGTGTTGTCGACGAGGGTGTGATGCTCGACAAGGGCGAGCCGGTGGCGCGCCTCGACGAGCGTGAGTACCGGCTGCTGGTCGATCGTGCCGGCGCCGCCCGAGCGGCGGCCGACGCCCGCTACCGCTTGCTGCTCAAGGGCGCGCGCGCCCAGGACGTAGATCAGGCGCTGGCGGCCCTGGAGTCGGCCGGGAGCACGCTCAAGCTGCAACAGCGCGAGCACGAGCGCGTCGCCAAGCTGCACGCCGGCGGGGTGGTTTCGCAGGCCGAGTACGACCGCATCGCGCTCGCGCTGGCCAACGCCCAGGCCGCCCACGACCGCGCGCGCGCCCAGCTCGAGTTGTTGCGCGAAGGCTTTCGCACCGAGGAAATCGAGGAGGGCCGCGCCCGGCTGCAAGTGGCCGAGAAAGAAATCGAGCTCGCCGAGCTCAACCTCGCGCGCTGTCAGCTCTACGCGCCGGCGGCCGGGCGGGTGCTGAGCAAGAGCCGCGAGCCCGGGGAAATGGTGCAGCCGGGCACGCCCATCGTCACTCTCGGTGACCTGAGTCGCCCCTGGGTCAACGTCTATGTCGGCGAGCGCGATCTCGGCAAGGTCTGGCTCGGCATGCCGGCGCAGGTGAGCGTCGACTCCTTTCCCGGCCAGCCGTTTGCCGGCAAGGTGACGTTCATCTCCGAGCGCGCCGAGTTCACCCCCAAGAACATCCAGACGCCCGACGAGCGGGTCAAGCTCGTCTACCGCGTCAAGGTCGAAGTCGAGGCCCGCGAGCAGGCGCTCAAGCCCGGCATGCCCGCCGATGCCGTATTGCCGTTGGCGCCGCCGCCGAACGCGGCCGCCTCGCCCGAGTGAAACCCGCGGTCGGCTACGCCCGTATCCGCACTGGTGTCGGCGATGAGCGCCGCAGCGATTGAGGCCGAGCACCTCGCCAAGCACTACGGCAGCACCGCTGCCCTGCGTGACGTCAACCTGTCAGTGCAGCCGGGCGAGCTGTTCGGTCTGGTCGGGCCCGACGGTGCCGGCAAGACTACCTTCTTGCGGCTGTTGGCCTGCCTGCTGAGCCCCAGCGGCGGCCGCGCCGCGGTCGACGGCGTCGACGTCGCCAGTGCCCCGGCGGTGGTCAAGAGCCGCATCGGCTACATGTCGCAACGCTTCAGCTTGTCGGAGACACTCACAGTGATGGAGAATTTGCTCTACGTCGCCGACGTCTGGGGCGTGGCCGCGAGTGTCCGGCGCCAGCGCATCGGCCGCCTGCTCGAGTTCAGCCGCTTGGGGCCGTTTCAGGATCGCCTGACCCGCAACCTCTCGGGCGGGATGAAGCAGAAGCTCAGTCTCGCCACTTGCCTCATCCACCAGCCGCGCATCCTGCTGCTCGATGAGCCGACCATCGGCGTCGACCCGTTGTCACGGCGCGACTTCTGGCTGATCCTTTACGATCTGCTGCAAGAGGGCTCGACCATTCTGCTGTCGACGCCGTACATGGACGAGGCCGAGCGCTGCGGTCGCGTCGGCTTTCTGCTCGACGGCCGGGTGGTCGCCTGCGGGCCGCCGGCGCAGCTGAAGGCCGACCTCGGCGTGGTCATTCTCGATCTGCGCTGCGCCCAGCCGCGCCGGACCCGCCACGCCTTGCGCCGGCTTGCCGGCTTCGAGCACACGGTGCTGTTCGGCGAACGCCTGCACCTCACCGTGCCGCGTGCCGGGCTCGACGCCGAAGCGCTGGTGCGCCGGGTGCGGGCTGAGGGCATTGCGATTGAACACTGGCAGGTGCGCGAGCCGTCGCTCGAGGACGTGTTCCTGGCCTACACCGGCCAGGCCGAGGCGACGCCGGGCGCCGCCGGCGCGGGGCCGATCTGAGGCGGCCGATGCCGGTGTTCGCCGTCGAGGCCGAGGGGTTAACGCGGGTGTTCGACCGCTTCGTTGCGGTTGATCACATCGACTTGCAGGTCGCGGCCGGCAAGGTGTTCGGTTTTCTCGGGCCCAACGGCGCGGGCAAGTCGACCACCATCCGCATGCTCTGCGGCATCCTGCGGCCGTCGGGCGGGCGCGCCAGCGTCGGCGGCTTCGACATCGCGCGGCAAACCGACCGGGTGAAGAGCAGCATCGGCTACATGTCGCAGAAGTTCTCGCTTTACGAGGACCTCACCGTGCTGGAGAACTTGCAGTTTTTCGCCGGCATCTACAACGTGCGCGGGCGCCAGCGCGACGCCCGCATCGCCTGGGCGTTGGAGATGGCCGGCCTCAAGGGGCGCGATGAGGCGCTCACCTCCGCCCTCGCCGGCGGCTGGCGCCAGCGCCTGGCCCTCGGCTGCGCGGTGTTGCACGAACCCCCCATCCTGTTTCTCGACGAGCCGACCTCGGGCGTGGACCCGGCTTCGCGGCGCAACTTCTGGGAGATGATCAGCGAGCTGGCGCATCAAGGCATCACCGTCTTCGTCACCACCCACTACATGGACGAAGCCGAGCACTGTGACGAGCTGGCGCTGATTTACGGCGGCCGGGTGGTCGCCACCGGCAGCCCGTCGGCGCTCAAGAGCCGCTACATGTCGCGCGCGCTGCTGGAGCTGGAGTGCAGCGACTTGATGGCCGCCTACGGCGCGCTCAAGGCCGAGCCCGCGCTGGCCGGGGTGGCGCTGTTCGGCAACGCCCTCCACCTGGTCGCCGACGATGAAGCCGCCGCGCGCGCGGCGGTCAGCGCGCGCCTGCAGCAGTGCGGCGTGGCGTTGCAGCAGCTGCAACGGATCGAACCGTCGCTCGAGGATGCCTTCGTGGCGATCATCGAAGCGAGTGCGCCGAAATGACCAGCGCAAGTGCACACGGCAGCGGCGCCGGGGGTGGCTCGGAGCTGCCGGGCATGAGCGCCCTTGGCCGCTTCGAGCGCTCGCGGCGCTGCATCCGTGCCATCATGCGGCGCGAGTTCATCGACATCCGGCGCGACCGGCGCAGTCTGATTCTCACCCTGCTCTATCCGATCGTCATGCTGGTCATGTACGGCTACGGCATCCGCTACGACGTCGACAACGTTCCGCTCACCATCCTCGACTACAGCGAGACGCCCGAGAGCCGCGAGTTGACGCAGCTGCTGGTGCGCTCCGGCTACTTCCGGGCGGTGCGTTTCGCGCGCAGCGAGCGCGAGGTGGAGTACGATCTGACCAACGACGTGGCGCGGGCCGCCGTGGTGATTCCGCGCGACTTCGCCGGCCGCTTGCGCGGCGGCAGTTCGACTGCGGTGCAGGTGCTGATCGACGGCTCCGACGCCAACACCGCCACCATCGCGCAAGGCTATGCGCTGGCGATCATCAACCGCTTCGTCGCCGCCCGGATCGCCCCCGCCGCGGCCCTGGCGGCGCCGATCGAGGTGAAGAGCCGCATTTGGTACAACCCCGAGTTGAAGAGCGTGAACTTCATCGTTCCCGGCGTGATCGGCATGATCATGATGATCGTCGGTGCCATCCTCACCGCGCTCAGCATCGTCAAGGAGAAGGAGCACGGCACCATGGAGCAGATTCTGGTGTCGCCGATCCGGCCGCTGGAGATGATGGTCGGCAAGATCGTGCCTTACATCGCCATCGCACTGATCGACCTGGTCATCATCATCGTTGCCGGCTACGTGCTGTTCGCCGTGCCGATCAAGGGCAGCCTGTTCCCGCTGGCGGTGTTCTCTCTGCTCTATCTGTTGGGCTCGCTCGGGGTGGGCGTGTTGGTGTCGACCATCGCCGACAACATGCACAACGCCATGATCACGGCCATGTTCGTGTCGCTGCTGCCGTCGATTCTGTTGTCGGGGTTCGTCTTTCCTCTAGAAAACATGCCGATCGTGATTCAGGCGGTCAGCTATCTCTTCCCCGGCCGTTATTTCATGACCGCCATCCGCGGCATCTACCTCAAGGGCATTGGCCTGGGCGAGCTCTGGCCCGAGGCCGTGTTCCTGGCCATCTTCGGCCTCGGCATCGTGTGGCTGAGCGCGTCGCGCTTTCGCGGCAAGCTGGAGTAGCGCCGATGCATGCCTCGCTCGCCCGCATCTTCCAGATCGTGCGCAAGGAGATCATTCAGATCCGGCGCGACCGGCGCATGTTCGGGCTGGTGCTGCTGATGCCGGTGATGGAGCTCTTCATCTTCGGGTACGTCGTGGCCACGGACATCGACAACATCGACCTGGCCGTGTGCGACTACAGCCAGTCGGCCGAAAGCCGCGCCTACGTCGAGCAGCTCGAACGCAGCGGCTACTTCCGCGTGCGCGCTGCCTGCCCCGGGGTCAACGCTGCCGACCGCTTACTCGATCGCGCGGTGGTCAAGGTGGTGCTGGCAATTCCGCCGGACTTTGCCTCCCGGCTCAAGCGACAACAGCCGGCCGAGGTCATGGCGGCGATGGACGGCAGCAATTCCAACACCGCGATGATCGCCGCTTCGTATCTCGAGCAAGTCACGCTCACCCAGGCCGTCGACGTCCAGTTCGGCGGCGGCGACGGCGCGGCGCGGCGGCTGCGCCATCCGTTGGTGGCGGTGGAACCGCGGGTGTGGTTCAACCCCGAACTGCGCAGCGTCAACTACATGGTGCCGGGCATCATCTGCGTGCTGCTGATGGAGTCGCTGGTGATCCTCACGGCCGTAGCGATCGTGAAGGAAAAGGAGCGCGGCACGATGGAGCAGCTGATCGTCACCCCGATCCGCTCCTACGAGCTGATCCTCGGCAAGGCCATTCCCTTCATCTTCCTCGGCTACATCAACGTCGCCATCGTCATGCTGGTGGGCACCTTCTGGTTCGAGGTCGAGATCACCGGCAGCGTGCCATTATTGCTCGGCCTGACCGGGCTGTTCATCCTCACCAGCCTCGGCATGGGCTTGGTCGCCTCCGCCGTCTCGAACACCCAGCAACAGGCGTCGATGTCGGGGCAATTCATCATCCTGCCCAACCTGTTCTTCTCCGGCTTCATGTTTCCGATCGCGAGTATGCCGCCGCTGGTGCAGAAGCTGACCTACGTGATTCCGCTGCGCTACTACATCACGATCGTGCGCGGCATCTTTCTCAAGGGCTCCGGCTGGGCCGAGTTGAAGGACGAGGCGGCGATCCTGTTGGTCTACGGTGTCGTGATTCTGAGCCTGGCCACCGCCTTTTTCCGCAAGCAGGTCCGTTGACGGCGCTGCGCGCCTCCTCAGGGCGGACGGACGAGGGCCTTGTGGCAAGAACAAGACAAGACCCGATCTCCGTGATGTCGTTGGTCTCCCAGTTCGGTCCATCGTGCGTCCGCGTGCGCCCGTGCGTGGCTCCGTGCGCCGCATGCCAGCCCCGTCGCCCGCGTTCGCGTCGTTCGTCACCCCCAGTGTGGCCCTCATCCGGCCTCCCTGCGCCCGGTCGCCCCCGCCTGTGTGCGCGACAAATTTGTGGGTAACGTGGTTCGGTGTTATGGTCGTCATTCCCGCGAAAGCGGGAATCCAGTTTGGCGTTTGGCGCTATGGACAAGCAGTGCGCGCTTGCCATCGAACCCCTAACCGCCTTACAGTCCCCCATAGCATGAGGGGCGCACCGTCGGTGATCAGCGGTTCGGCTCAACGGGGCCTGCCTGCCGAAGCCGCGGCGCAGGCAGGCCTTTCCGCCATCCGGCGGCAGCCATCACACCATCTCGCGCACCGCCGCGTCGCGCCGGATGACGGAAAAACCCTTTGCGTTCGGCTTGCAGGAAGGGGGCTCGGCTTCTCGACGGGAGCACTCTGAAGTGCAACAGTTGACACGTGAACCTTCCAGCGGCGGAGAGAGCGCTCATTGAACCTGCCAAGGTTCGCGATTACTTGCTCGCGCGCGAGCATCCGGTCGGGCGCTTCAAGGCCATGTTCTTCGAGAGTCTGGGATATTCGGCTGGCGCATGGCAGCAACTGGAAGCAGACTTGCGAGGGCTTGCGGCTGCCGGAGAGGCGACCCTGGGCGAGCAGACCAAGTATGGCCAGAAGTACGAAGTGCATGGTAGCCTGAGCGGGCCGTCAGGAAAGCGAGCATCCGTCGTGACGGTCTGGATCATACGCTGGGGAGAAGAAGCACCAAGGTTCGTTACCGCATTCCCGGGAGGGAAGACATGAAACACCGGCTACTCGACACCGTCGTACTAGACCGCGACCTGCCCGAGCACGGTTTGTGCCGCGGCGACCTCGGCGCCGTCGTTGAAGTCTATGAACCGGACGGCGTCGAGGTCGAGTTCGTGCGAGCATCAGGAAATACGCAGGCGGTCGTCACCCTATCCGCAGACGATGTGCGGCCCGTCCGCGACTCCGATCAGATAGCCGTTCGCTGTGTGGAGCAGGCGGCGTGAGCCGAACCCGCCGCTCCAGGCGACGGCGAAGAGCACGCCGCGCCTGAGCGGCACTCCGTTAGCCTCCACCGTTGGCAGCTTCATCATGCTTGCGGGCTTCACGCCGTATCTGAGCAACGCGCTCGACGCCGATATTGTGTACCGCGGCGGCTGACGAGGCGTCATGCAAACCACCGCCGAACAACTCCAGTACTGGCTCGCCGAGCCAGAAGGCGTCCGCCTCGAGTTCAAGGAGGCGAAGCAGAACTACCACTTCGACAAGCTGGTCGAGTACTGCGTGGCCCTGGCCAACGAAGGCGGCGGCAAGATCATTCTGGGCGTGACCGACCGGCGCCCACGCCGGATCGTCGCCACGGCAGCGTTCGCCGAGCCGGGGCGCACGGAAGCCGGTCTGCACGACCGGCTCTCGCATCGCATTCCGGTGGAGGAAGTGCGAACAGCGGATGGTCGCGTGCTGGTCGTCCATGTGCCGCCGCGACTTCCGGGCACGGCTTGGCAGATCGACGGGCGGTATCTCAAGCGGGCGGGCGACGAACTGACCGGGCTGAGTGATGCGGCACTGAAGGCCATGTTCGCCGAGACGGGGCCCGATTTCTCGGCGGAGGTCTGTCCCGGCGCGGGCATCAGGGACTTGTCGCCGGAAGCGATCGCGGCGTTTCGGGGTCGGTGGGCCGCCAAGACGCGCGACGAGCGCAAGACGCGATGGACCGACGAGCAGACGCTCGCCAACGCCGAGCTGCTGCTGGAGGGACGCATCACCTTCGCGGCGCTGATCCTGTTCGGCACGCGCGCGGCGCTGGGGCGCTGGCTAGCGCAAGCCGAACTGGTGTTCGAGTACCGCTCTTCCGAGGCGTCCGGCCCTGCGGCAGACCGCGAGGAGTACCGGGAGGGCTTTTTCCTCTGGCACGACGCCCTCTGGAACAAGATCAACCTGCGCAACGACAGGCAGAGCTACCAGGACGGATTGTTCCGCGTCGAACTGCCCACCTTCGACGAAGTGTCGGTGCGCGAAGCGCTGCTCAATGCCGTGGCGCATCGGGACTATCGGCTCGGCGGTTCGGTGTTCGTGCGACAGTATTCCCAGAGGCTGGAGGTGGTGAGCCCCGGCGGCCTGCCGGCGGGGATCACCCCGGTGAACATCCTCGACCAGCAGAACCCGCGTAATCGGCGGCTGGCCGAGGCGCTGGCGAAGTGCGGGCTGATCGAACGCTCGGGCCAGGGCATGAACCTGATGTTCGAAAGCGCGATCCGGCAGGGCAAGGCGCTACCCAGCTTTGCAGGCACGTCGCCGCACGAGGTGCGGCTGAGTCGCCAGCCCGGCGTTCGTGCGTTTCATCGAGCGGCTGGGTGAGGAGAAGCTCAAGGCATTCTCGACCTACGACTTCCTCGCGCTCGACCATCTGCGGCGCGAGCAGGCGTTGCCCGATCATCTCAAGGCTTGTTTGCCAGGTCTGATCGCCGCTGGCGCGGTGGAGTCCATCGGGCGTGGTCGGGGCACGCGATACCTGCTGACGCGCGACCTCTATGCCGCCCTGGGTAGTAGGGGCGCCTATACGCGCGCGAAGGGACTCGATCGAGGAACTAACAAGGCGCTGCTGCTGAAACATATCCAGGACAACGCTGCCGCAGGCGCCAAGATGGACGAGTTCCGCCAGGTTCTGCCCGCGCTCGGGCGGAGCCAGATTCAGGTATTACTACGGGAGTTGCGCAAAGAACGGTTGGTCCACTGCGTTGGCGCCACCAAGGCGGCACGCTGGTTCCCCGGCGCTGGTTCGGAGAATTGCAACATCGAGGAGCCATTGTCATGAGATCAGCAATCGGCAATCGACCCGGCCCATGTAACTTACTGATCTGCAAGCCTCTCCTCGATAACGCGATTGCAACTGAAGGGTCGCTGGTTGCAATCCCCAAGCAATGCTGCTGCAAACATGGGCATCCGCCAAGAAGCGGAGCGCGGGCATGAGCCATTTCGCCTTTCTCCAGCGCGAGTGGCCGGCCGTGTTCGAGGCGGCGGGCCGGGCACAAGGCGCCGTGCACGCAGACCCGCGCACTGCCTGCTTCTACGCGCGGCGCGCGCTCGAGCTGGCGGTGGCCTGGGCTTACAAGCACGACGCCGCGCTCAAGTTGCCGTATCAGGACAACCTCTCGGCGCTGATCCACGAGCCGAGCTTCAAGCAGGCCGCGGGCGAGGCGGTGTTCAGCAAGGCGCGGGTCATCAACACGCTCGGCAACCGTGCCGTGCACGGTCACCGCGCGATCCCGCCGGACGACGCGCTGGTCGCCGTGCGCGGAGGAGGTGGGCGGGTCAGGTCTGGATAGCGAGACAGGTTGATTCAGTGGGCTGCCGGAGCTTCCGAGCCCTCGCTCGTCAGTCCAGACCTCCATCGCTATCCGCTATCAGACCCTCCGTTGCTGTGCAGGCCCCCGACCAGCCGTGATGGTCCACAGAGTCTGGCGACTGCACACGACACGTCATGATCACCCGCGGCTACTCCGACCCACCGACTCCCTGCGTCCTCACGATCGCGCCGCGACCGTTGCGCCGTCGTGCGTCTGCGGGCGCCCTGCCCGATGTCGCCTCTATGCGCCCGATCGCCCCTGCCTTCGAGCACCCCGCGCGCTTGCCCTCGAACCCCTAATCGCCTTACAATCCCCATAACACGTGGGGAGCACCGTCGGTGATCAGCGGTTCAGTTCAACGGGGCCTGCCTGCCGAAGCCGCGGCGCAGGCAGGCCTTTCCGCCATCCGGCGGCAACCA